>NZ_JASCXP010000003.1:0-51898 GCF_030010695.1 Nocardia sp. CC201C | reverse complement strand
AATCGTCATATGCGTCCGACAATTCGGCCAAATGGTGCCAAGCGGAATGCAGAATTTCGTCATTGGCGTCAAGCGTCATCAACGCGTGATGTGCTCGCACCGACGCTTCCGCCAGCCTGTCGATGACCGAACCGACCGTTTCGGTGTGTAGAGTCGCACCCAGCCGATGTTGGGGCAGATTGCGCACGACCCAGTCGTCGATCGCCATGACCAATTCGATTCGGCGTCGTTTGTTCTCGACGATGGAGGTTGGGTCCGTATCCGGCCCGGTGCCGCCCCGCCCGACCAGGCGCTTCTCATGCAATACGGCCAGGTCATGGGCGAACCACAGCAGTGACCCGCCGATGACGCGGTGGCCGCGGCATGCACGCAGGAGTAGGTCCGAGGGCGGCAATAGGCCCGCCGTCAGGGGCTGCGACTCGGCGTCCGAATAACCCGGAACGTCGGGAAGGGCCACTACGACCGTATTGGATGTCTCCGAAACTGCCACGTTGCCTCGCGTTCATCGCTGACCAACACGCATTCAGGACGTTCATTACAATAAACCGAGAAATGCGTGTGTCAAGCCTCACACGGCGGTTCGTGGGGCGGAGTAGACTTCGATGCCTTGAAGCAACAACCGAGGAGCGAGATGGCGGACGGTCCGAGGTATCAACGGATCGCAGACCTCCTCCGCGAGGAGATCCGAGGCGGCAAGTGGAAGCCCGGTGATCGACTACCGAGCCACAACGAGCTGGCCGAGCAGATGCAGGTGTCGATCACGACCGCCCGCAACGCCATCCAGGTCCTCGTCGCCGAAAACCTGGTCTACACGGCTACTTCCCGCGGCACCATCGTGCGCAGCCAGGAAGTGCTGGAATCGGTTGTCACCAACCACATCCGCCCGAACCGCCCGCGGGCGGCGCACGACATCTTCGAGGAGATCGCGCGCGCCGCCGGGCGTGAGCCATCCAAGCAGTTCACCGCCCGTATGGAGCCGGCGAGCGCGGAGGTGGCGCATTGGCTGGGGATCGCGAAGGACTCGTGGGTGGTGGCGCGTACAGTCGTGCAATACCTGGACAACGAACCGTGGTCCTGGGAGGTGAGCTTCTATCCCAGAGACCTGGCCGAGGCCACCGGCATCGACTGTCCCTACGACATACCGGAGGGCACCACGCGCAGACTCGCCGACCGCGGACACGCCGAGACGGCGCACCGCGACAGCATCGTCGCCCGCCCGGCGACCTCCGAGGAGGCCGCCGTACTCGGCGTCGGCCCCGGCACCTTCCTGCTCGACCATCTGCGCATCGGCGCCAATCACGACCGCGTCACCCGAGTGACCAGGCATCGTTCCACTGCGGCACGCAATCGCCTCACCTATGAACTCGGCGACGACAGTGGCACCGAGATGATCCGCCGCGTCCTCGGCGTCCCCTCGGCACCCGCCAACTCCCACTCCTTCGGCAACTCCCTGCTACCCGGCTCACCATGACGCTTCGCATCCGCCCAGCCCGCCTCGATGATCTCGGGACCATCTGTAGGCTCCGACTCCAACGAACGGTATGGCTGGCGGCCCGCGGCAGTGATCAGTGGACCCGCGAGGGTCGCGGCCTACCCATCGAGACCTTCGCCGGTTCGGTCGCGCAAGCGATCAGCAATGGCGAAACCTGGATGGCGGAGGTCGACGGCGAACGCGCGGGAACCATCACGGTCAACGACCGCGCCGACGAAGGACTCTGGAGCCCAGGGGAATTGGCCGACGCGGTCATCGTGCACTACATGATCGTGGATCTGCGCTTCGCGGGACAGCGGGTCGGGGAAGCGCTGCTGGCCCACGCGGCACGGATCGCCCGGGACCGACATCGCGGCTGGGTTCGTCTGGATGCCTGGTCCGCCAATGCCGACCTGCACGCCTACTACCGGCGGGCCGGCTTCCACCTGGCCCGTTTCGCGGGCCCGGAGGCGACGGGCCCGTCCGGTGCGCTGTTCGAACGCCGCACCGAGAGCTGGGCGCACCGGCCGGTGCGGTCGCTGGCCGACAGCCTGTACCCCCTGCTGACCACGGCGACCCCGGACCGGGATGCCCCGGCGGCTCGGTAGCCAGCCGGGGCGCCGCCCGGTCACTCCGGCGGCAGGTCGATGATCTGCACCATGCGTTGTCCGGAGCGCGTCCACAGCACGCCGCGCCCGGGAGGCAGCTTCGAGGGCCGGATATCGCCGATGATCTTTCCCTCGTCCCGGGGGCCGCTCATGATCAGAGCGGGCACCGACATGTTCTTCATGGCCCCGAGCAGACCGCCGTAGAGAGCGCGGGATACGCCACCGGTATTGCGGGTGACGACGATGTGCAGGCCGATATCCCGTGCCTGCGGCAGCAATTCGATCAGCGGAGCGAGCGGATCCTGCATGCCGCCCGTGGAGACCATGTCGTAATCGTCGATGACGACGTAGATCTCGGGGCCGCTCCACCAACTGCGGTCCCGCAGCTGCTGCGGGGTGATGTCGGAGCCGGGGATCCGCTTGGTCATGAACCCCACCACCTCCTTGATCATGGGTCCGCAGGTCTGCGAGGACGTCGAATACCCGGCCAGCTGATCACCTTCCAGCGTGCCGAGCAGGGTGCGGCGGTAATCGATGAGGATGATCCGCGCGGTCTCGGCGGTGGAATTCTCGGCGATGCCGCGAATCAGCGTGCGCAGCAGGGTCGTCTTGCCGGACTCCACGTCCGCGAAGGCCATGAAGTGCGGATCGGAACCGAAATCCAGTGCCAACGGCTGCAGTTCGGCCTCGTCGATACCCACGACCACCCGGGTGGGGCTCTGTTCGACACCCCGGGCCTGGGCCAGTCGCAGCACCTGTTCGCGCGGCAGATGCTCCGGCAGCATCCGCACCTCCGGTGCCCGGAGTTCGCCGTAGAGCTGGGCCATCTGCTCCCGGGAGGTCGATACCCCCTCGGCGAGGGTCTGCGCGTTGGTGTCGGAGTCCAACCGCGGCAGCGCGATGAGCATGTGCAGCTGGTCGGGGGTCAGGCCGCGGCCCGGCCGGTTCTGCGGCACATTGGCGGCCACCCGCCGCCCCAGCTCCGAGTCGGAGGGGTCACCGAGTCGCAGCTCGATCCGAGTTCCGATCTGGTCCTTGATATTCGCGCGGATCTCACGCCACGCGTTCGCACCCAGGATGAGGTGGATGCCGTAGGACAGGCCCTGCTGGGCCAGCGCGGTGATCTGCCCGACAAGACTGTCGAAATCGTCGCGGATGACCATCCAGTTGTCGATGACGAGGAAGACGTCACCGAACCGGTCGGCGAGAATCGGATCGTCGGTCCGGCCCTGCGCCTTCGCGGCATCCTTGCGCCGTCGGTAGTCGGCCATGGATTCGATGCCGAGCTGGGTGAAGTTCTCCTCGCGCTGTCGCAGCAGGGTGGTCATCTCGGCGACCGTGCGACGAACCCGGTCCACGTCCATGGCCCGCGCGATCGAGCCGACGTGCGGCAACCCGTTGAGACCGACCATGCTGCCGCCGCCGAAGTCGAGGCAGTAGAACTGCACCTGTTCGGGCGTGTGGGTGGCAGCGGCGGCCATGATGATGGTGCGCAGCGTGGTGGACTTGCCGGACTGCGGACCGCCGACCACCGCCACATGGCCCTGCGCGCCGGACAGATTCACGGTCAATACGTCGCGACGCTGCTCGTAGGGCTTGTCGATGATGCCGATCGGCATCCACAGCTGGCCGTGCCGGTTGACCGGCGAACGCCAGTCCGGATCCGGCAGCAGCATGTCCACGGTGGGCGATTCCTCCAGCGGCGGCAGCCACACCTCGTGGGCGGGCCGGCCGTGACCGGTCAGCCGCTTCACCACGACCTGGAGCAGACTGTCGGGCACGCCCTCGTCGCCCGCGGGCGGGGGTGGCGGCAGCAGGTCCAGCGGATCCAACGGGTTCTCCGGTTCGGGTGCCTCCAGCACCTCGACCGGGGACGCGGTGAACACCCGCGGCGGCGCCTCGATGACGGCACGCCCGTCGGCCTGCCGGGTGGCGCGGGGCGCGACGTAGGGTCCGGACACATAGGTCGCGTTGAATCGCAGCGGGTCGGAGGCGTCGCTCTTCAGGTAGCCCGCACCGGGGACGGACGGCAGGTGGTAGGCGTCGGTGATACCCAGCACCGCACGGGATTCATTGGCGGAGAAGGTGCGCAGACCGATCCGGTAGGACAGGTGCGAGTCCAGTCCGCGCAGTTTG
The DNA here is from genome assembly GCF_030010695.1 of Nocardia sp. CC201C. NCBI lineage: Bacteria > Bacillati > Actinomycetota > Actinomycetes > Mycobacteriales > Nocardiaceae > Nocardia > Nocardia sp. CC201C. The sequence continues at coordinate 47,683 of NZ_JASCXP010000003.1, read as the reverse complement.
TTCTCTTCGAGCCGCTGTGAGGCCAACAGCAGATGGACGTGCAGCGACCGGCCCAGTCGGCCGATCATGACGAACAGATCGGCGAAATCCGGCTTCTGCGCGAGCAGTTCGGAGAACTCGTCGACCACGATGAACAGCGCGGGCAGCGGATCGAGGGCGACACCGGCGGCCCGGGCCTTCTCGTAGTCGTTGACATTGGCGAAATTGCCCGCCTCGCGCAGCAATTCCTGCCGCCGGTTCATCTCACCGGCCAGCGCGTCCCGCATACGGTCGACCAGCTCGATCTCGTCCTCGAGGTTGGTGATCACCGCCGCCACATGCGGCAGCGGGTCCAGGCCGAGGAAGGTGGCGCCACCCTTGAAGTCGACGAGCACCAGGTTGAGCTGATCCGGCGAATGCGTGGCGACCAGGGAAAGCACCAGGGTGCGCAGGAATTCGGACTTGCCGGAACCGGTCGCGCCGATGCACAGGCCGTGGGGACCCATGCCGTTCTCGGCGGATTCCTTGATGTCGATCTCGACGGGCGCCCCGTCGGGGGTGATGCCGATCGGCACCCGCAGCCGTTCGCGTCCGGCGCGTGGCCGCCACACCTTGGCGGGATCGATCTGCGCGGCATCCGGAATCTTCAGCAGCGCCATGAGACCCGGATCGGCGGTGGTGCTGGAACTGTCGCCGAGGCTGACGATCTGCGCCGCGGTGGCGAGCCGGTAGCGGGCCAGGCCGCGGGCGAAGGACTCCGCCTCGGCGAGCGACACCCGGTCCGCGGTGGCGAACTTCTCCGCGCCCACAGCGCTTTTGGCGAGGATGTCGCCACCGGTGGCGACCAATTGCAGACCGCGGCGCACGGCGAGGCCGTTCTCGGGTGCGGTGAGGTCGATGACCGTCACCGAGTCCAGGCCGGATTCGCTGACGAGGCGCTCGGTTCCGTTGACGTAGCCGTCGTCGATGACGACCACCAGATGCAGTCGCCCCTGGGTCGGCTGGGGATTGCGCATGAAGCGCCCGCGCTCGAGCAGATCGTCGGCGAGCCCGGTTTCCAGCTCGCCGAGCGATCCGTACATCATGCGCACCGCGCCCATGCCGTCGCGTTCGGTCCGGTGCTGCAGGTGCGGCAGCCACTTCGCCCACGCCCAGGTCTCCGAATCCGGGTCCGAGCAGACGATGGCGACCGCCACGTGGTCGGGGCCGTGGAACGCGCAGAGCTCCATCAGCATGGCCCGCACCAGCCCCCGGCTGTCTTCTTCCGGCCCTTCGATATTGATGGCGGGGAAGGCCCGCAGGGAGACCGCGGTGGGCAGGTGGTGCACCACGGAGTGGGTGCGCACGAACCGGCGCAGCGCCACGGTCGACACCGGCTCGAGGTCCTCCAGCGGACCGGTTTCCGGGCGGGCGAGCTTGGCGGCCAGGCGGTGGGTGCCGATGCCGACGCGAACATGGCCGAAATCGGGATCGTTGGGTCGGCGTTCCCACATCCGCCGCGTGCCGATGATGGAGAGCAGGTGGTCCGGTGCGGGGTGGCTCCACACCAGCGTCTCCAGCTGCTTGGCCGCCGTGCGCCGCACCTCGCGCCGGGTCTGGTCCAGATACCGGAAGTAGTCCTTGCGTTCCTCGTTGAGTTCGCCGGCGCTCTTGTTGCCGCTGCGCTGCCCCATCATCATGCCGGCCATCGACATGATCATCATCATGGGGAACATCATCATCATGGGGTTGGTGAGGATGGACCGCCCCATCATGGCGAACATGGCGAGCATGCCGATCACGGCGACGACCATCACCACGGGCATGAGCTTGCTCAGCAGCGGAGCCGGAACGGCCCGCGGGATCTCCGGCGGCGCGGTGAGCGCCATTTCTCCGCCCGGCGCGCGGGGTGGCGCAATGCGGGGCCTGCGCACGAAACCTTCGGTAGCCATGGGTATTTCTCCGGTCGTTACGAATCGAGGTCGGGCAGCTCGTCGTCGCGGCGGGCACGGCGGAACGGAATCGAGATGGCGAGTCCGATGGCCAGCGCGGCGAGGCAGACGATGGATCCGACGGTGGCGACGAGCCGCGGCAGCGAGTCGGGGCCCTGGGGCCGGCCGGGTTCGGGGAACGCGCGGGGCTGATCGGCGCCGACGCTCACCGGCTCGGCGGGCAGTTGCGCGGTGAGCGCGGCCAGGGGGTCGATGAGTCCGGCGCCGATGCGGTCGTCGCGGCCCGGTCCGGGTCCGTGCGCGGTGCGGGTGATGCGGTCCATGACCTGCTGCGCGGAGAGTTCCGGGAAGCGCGCCCGCACCAGCGCCGCCAATCCGGCCACGTACGGTGCCGCGAAGCTGGTGCCGTCGATGGGTTGCAGGCCGTTCTGCCCCTGCACCGCGTTCACCAGTCCGGTGCCGCCCGGCTTGCTGTCGAGTGAGACGACATTGCGGCCGATGGCGGCGGCCCCGACCCAGGGGCCGTACAGCGTGAGCGCCGAGGGGTCGCCATTGGGGTCCACCGAGCCCACCGACAAAACGTACGGACTGAACCAGGCCGGGGTGGCCACGGTCCGCACCTGACCCCAGCCGGTGCCCTCGTTCTGGTTCTCACAGCCGGAGCCGAGATTCCCGGCGGCGGCGACCACGACCACATTGCGGTCGTAGGCGTATCGGACCGCGGCCCCCAGTGGCGCGTCGGAGGTGTCGGATCCGGCCGGGACGCACGCGACCTCGGAGATATTGATGACCGTCGCCCCCATGTCCACCGCGCGCACCACGGCTCCGGCGAGGGTGAGCATATTGCCGTATCCGGACGAGTCGATGGCGCCCGGTTGCGGATTGCTGCGGCTGTCCTTGGCCCGGTAGGCGAGGCTGAGCTGGCGAATCGTGAGGATCTCCGCCTCCGGTGCGACCCCGACGAAGGCATCGTCCGGGCTGGGCCGCGCGGCGATGATGCCGGCCACCAGGGTGCCGTGCCCATCGCAGTCGACCGTGCCGTCGCTGTCGGAGACATAGTCGCCGCCGGCTTGCAGGGCGGGCAGCCGCGGATGCGGGTTCACCCCGGTATCGATGACGGCCACCTTCTGGCCCGCGCCCCGGCTGAACTGCCAGGCCGCCGGGAGGTCGAGCACCTTCTGGGCGAGCGGTTCGTCGCGAGGGGCCTCGCCGCGCAGCGTCGGTTCCGCGCAGATGGCGTGCTGTTCGGTCTCCTGTAGGGGGGCCGGGTTACCGCTGAGCGCCTGCGCTTCCCCGAGCCGACCGAGGTCGATCTCCGGCGGATTGACCGTCCGTACCGGCGCGGCCGCGGCCGGAGTGGACGGTCCCAGCAGCGCGGCACCGAGTAGCGATGCGGCGCACAGTGTCCGTGCCCAGGCCCCGGACCACCGACTCATATGTTCCGAGCCATCGAGTAGACGTCCATGATCCACAGCACCAACGGGACTATCGACACGATCAGGGCGTACTCGAACAGCTCGTTGCGCCGCCGGGTCACCGGCGTCACCTCGATGTGCGGACCGATCACGCCGAAGCCGATGGCGCCCACCGCGAAGGCGAGCAGCAGTGCGGCGGAGAGCAGCAGCCGGTCCGGATCGTCCATGGCCAGCAGCACCAGCAGTGTGGTGAAGGTGAGGCAGCCACCGGCGATCAGGATGGTGGCCTGCGCGAGGTCGGCGAACGAGCGACCGCGCAGGCACAGAATGACGGATATGACGACGGCCAGGGTGATGCCCTGCCAGCGGGCCTGGCCGAATACATCGGCCGCGCCGATCGCACCGAACCCGGCTCCCAGCGTCGCGCCGAACACGATGCCGGTCTGGAACTGATTGGCCGCGCGGGCGCGCTGCCCCAGGCCCTGCGCGGACGGCAGCACCGTGGCGCCGATCGCGCCGATGCCCTCGATATTCGGGCGGGGTTCGTGGTCGGCGGGGTCGATGGCCGCACCGGCGGTCGGCACCGGCGGCACCGGCAACCGGGCCAGCAGGGCGGCCAACCGCGGCACCATGGAGAGCAGAATCATCGACGAGATCAGGATTCCGGCGGCCAGTTTCGGCAGGTCGGTATCCCAGATCATGTGCACGGCCGCGGCGACCCCGGCGAAGACGACGAGCGTGACGACGGCGGAGACGATGGCCGCGCCGACGCCGATGAGGCGGTATCCCACGACAGCGAACAGCAGGGTGGCCGAACCACCCAGCAGTGCGTGCGGGCTGCCGATGGCTCCGGGCACCGCCAGTCCCGCTCCCCCGAAGACGAGTAGCAGCATGCAGAGCATGAGTACGGTCGCGGTGAGCTCGTCACCGTACTTGCGGGCGGCGATGACGGCGGCCACCAGCGCGGCGATGGCAGCGCCGAGCAGCATGGCGGGTGCGACGAAGGTGTCGCCGTGGCCACGCGCGACCGCGCCGAGCAGTAGTGCGAGCACGGTGGCGAGCACGCCGACCACCAGGCCGGTCCAGCGCGCGGAGGCCGCCGACCAGCCGCGGAAATCGTCGGCGGTGAGTCGGGACACCGCGTCGATGACATCATCGAACAGCGCCGGCGACTCCTTCGCCGCGACGGAACGCAGCACCAGCAATTCACCGTCGTGGATCTCGGCGTCATTGAGCGTCTGGTTGGGCGGGATCATGTCGCGGCCGAGTTTGGCCAGCGTCCAGTTCTCCACCTGTCCCGGGTTCGAGTCCTCCTTCTCGACCGGATCCGGATTGCGTGATTGGATGAGCTGCACCAGATCGCCCATGAAGGCAGCGATGGGTACGTTGGCCGGCAGACCGACGTCGAGCTGGGTGTTCCCCCCGATGACGGACACTCGGCACAATTCGGGCTCAGTGGCGCGGACGCCGCTGGTCGACTGTGCGGTCACTTCCTGAACTGCTCCTAGCTTCTCCCTCAGTTGCCCATTCAGGGCGGTTAACCATAATGTATCCGACAGTCCGCAGCAGTGCGACGGCACTGGGTTGGTGGGGATTGTGAACGAAAGTTAAACCAGGCTCAACGAATTCGGGGTTCGACCAATATGATCGACACTCGCCAGGCACAACGCGCATTCGACGCCGGGGTGCTGTCACTGGGATTGAGCATCGACGGACAGGAGTCGACCCGCGATCTCGAGTACGCGAAACTGGCCTTCCAGCGCGCCACCGAGTGGGATCCGACCATGTGTGACGCGTGGCTGGGACGGGCCGCCGCGGGCGAGGTCACCAAGGACGTTCTGTACAACCTCCACAAGACCAGCACCACCACCCTGTACCGCGAGCAGCGCCGTCTCGGTCTGCCGGCGCGGGTGTTCGCCGGACGTTTTCTCCCCGGCCTCTATATCGACTACCCGCTCGCGAGCTTCACCGAGATCTGGCTCGCGTACGCGGCGCAGCTGATCTCGGAAAAGCAGTACGACGAGGCCGAACGCATTCTCGACGACCTGGAGAAGCACCGGCGCGAACGCACGTCGGACCCGGACCGCGAACTCGACAACCGGATTGCCGCCTATGTGCGGGCGGTGCTGCACTACAACACCCAGCGCTGGCCGGATGTGATGACCATTCTGGCCGGTTCGGCGGAGTGGGAGGACCCCTATATCGCCGCGGGCGCCCATGTGATGGTGGGCACCGCGTGCGCGCAGCTGGGCCTGTTCGGCGAGGCCGTGCAGCGCATGGAGAAGGCGGAGGCGGGGCCGATTCCGGCCGCCCGCACCGCCGCCATGTTCTGCCGCGGCCTGTGCCTGCGCGAGATGGGCAAGGCCGACGAGGCGCAGTCGCTGTTCGAGAAGGTGTACTCGCAGGCCCCGGACTTCGATGCCAACACCGCCGCCATGCGCGACCGGACCTACCGCATCACGGTGACCAACAAGGAGGTCATCGAGGCGCGCACCGACAAGTGGGATCCCGCCTCCGCGCCCTCGCTGGAGGAGAAGGAAAAGGCCGAGTTCGCCGACCGCGCCAAGAAGATCCTCGACGAGGCGCGGGCGGAGCTCGACAAGCAGATCGGCCTGGCCGCGGTGAAGACACAGGTGGCTAAGTTGCAGTCGAGTGCGCAGCTGGCCAAGATCCGTGCCGAGAAGGGGCTGTCGAGTTCGGCGCGCGGCCAGCACCTGGCCTTCACGGGCCCGCCCGGTACCGGTAAGACCACGATCGCCCGGGTGGTCGCCAAGATCTATTGCGGACTCGGCATTCTCAAGACCGACAAGGTGGTGGAGGCCAAGCGGTCCGATTTCGTGGGCCAGCATCTCGGCTCCACGGCCATCAAGTCCGAGGCGCTCATCGACAGCGCTTTGGACGGCGTGCTCTTCATCGACGAGGCGTACACGCTGATCCAGACCGGCCTCTCCGGCGGCGACGCCTTCGGCCGCGAAGCCGTGGACACGCTGCTGGCGCGCATGGAGAACGACCGCGACCGCCTGGTGGTGATCATCGCCGGATACGACGGCGAGATCGATCGCTTCCTGGCCGCCAACGACGGTCTGGCCTCTCGCTTCGCCAAGCGCCTGCAATTCCCGTCCTACACCGCGCCGGAACTGGGCCAGATCGGTCAGGTCATCGCGGGCAAGCGGGATTCGGAGCTGTCGGAGGGCGCGCTGGAGCTGCTGGTGCAGACCTGTCAGCGACTCTACGAGATGGAGAGCACCGATCAGAGCGGCCAGCCGCGTCGAGGCGTGGACCTGGCCGGTAACGGCCGGTTCATCCGCAACCTGATCGAGGCCGCGGAGGAGGAGCGGGAATTCCGGCTCGCCAACGACGATTCGCTCGACCTGAGCGCGGTCGACGAAACGGTGCTGATGCGGATCGAAGCTCCCGATATGAAGGCGGCGCTCACGACCGTTCTCACCTCGCTCGGCCTGGCGTCGGCCACGGCCTGATCGTCGGGGACAGGGTGGGCACAACGACAGACGCTGCCGGGGACGGAACTCGGCTGTACACAAGGCATTTCGGGGGTGGGCTGTGAACGGCTCGGTGAACGACCAAGCGAATGCGATGGAGCGCACCGCTCGCATCCCCCGCCCGGGGGGCGGACCGCCCCGGCATGAGCGGCGTGGAGCACCCCAGCATGAGCAATTCGGTGCGCCCCAGCACGAGCAGCGCGACCCGGCCCGACACGCGCAGGACCGTCCTCCGCGCCGGCCGGATCAGCCGCCGAGGCCGGATTCGCCCGCGCCGCAACGTGACTCCCGGTCCACCGGATCGGGCCGCCACCATCGCGCACCGGAACCTCAGCCCCCGCAGCTGCATTCGGACGAGATGTGGCTGTTCCGGAATCTGCCGCTGCGGCTGGTGATTCCCGTGGCGCTGCTCGCCGTGGCGGCATCCCTGATCGCCATCGCGTTCGACGCGCCGTGGTGGGGTACGGCCATCGCGACCGCCGTCCCCACCCTCATCGGCCTGGCACCGGTCGGCGGCACTCCGTTGGGGCTGCGGCTGGGCAGCTGGGTCGCCTACCGCTGGCGGCAGTCTCGCCGCCGCGCCGCCGAGGACGAGGAGGCGCTCACCGATCTGCCACTGCCCGAGGGCGGCAGCTACGGCATGCGCTGGGACGGCACGCTCGTCACCACGATGCTCCGCATCGACCCGCCGCCGGACACCCTCACCCGGCTCCGTCGTGGTTCGCTGAGCACCGATCAGGTGCTGCCGCTCACCGAGATCGCCGACTGCCTGCGGCAATACGATGTCGAGCTGGATTCCGCCGATGTGGTCAGCACCGGCACCCGCACCGCCGGCACCGACGCCGTGCTCTCCGGCTACGCCGCGAGCGTCGCGCATCTGGGCCGCATGTACGACGAGATCCTCGGCCCGCTGCCCGCCATCGCGCATCGCACCGTCTGGATCATGCTGCGGTTCAACCCATTGGCCAATGCCAAGGCGGTGCAGAACCGCGGCGGGGGTTCGGAGGGAGCGCTGCGCTCCGCCATCACCGCCACCCGCCGCGTCGCCAACCGCCTCGCCGCCCGCGGCATCACCGCGTCGGTGCTCACCAGTTCCGAGATGACCGCCGCCATCCGCGAGATCACCCGCGGCATTCCGGTGCACGAGTTCACCGAGACACCGAAATCGCTTGCGCACGATGGCATTCACCTGACCACCTACCGCATCGGCCGCGATCTGTTCACCTCCGACGGTCTCGCCAAGATCTGGGCGGTCCGCAGCCTCGCCACCACGGTGACCGTCCGCCTGCGCCCCGTCACCGACCCCACCGCCCGCCCCGGCACCAAGGCCACCACCATCGAGGTGGATGCCCGCGTCCGCTACGACACCCGCCACGAGCCCGAGGTCCCGCCGGTGGACGGCCTGCACGAACTCCCCCGCCGCCAACTGTGGGCGCTGGTGGACACGCTGGCCTTCGATTCCCAGAACGCCCGGGAGAAGGGCTACCGCGGTCCGGTCACGGCCCTGTCCGGCATCGCCATCCCCACCGCGGGCTGCGGCCAGCTCATCGGCGCCGACGCCTCCGGCAGCGGTGTCGCCGTCCCGCTGATCGGTTCCGGCTCCCGCCGCATCGACATCATCGCCAGCCTGCACCTGGCCCAGCAGACCATCCTCCGCGCCATCGCGCTCGGCGCGGGCGCGGTGGTGCACACCTCCCGCCCCGCCGCCTGGCAGGGCATGATCGCCAATGTGGCCGCCCCCCACGCCCTTTCCCTGGCGTCCTCGGTCACCCACAGCACCCGCCACCAGATCATGAGCCCCAACGCCCCCCACCCGGCGGCCACCGTCATCGTCTTCGACGGTGTCCCCGCCAGCACTCCCCCGGGCTCGGCCTCGGTGATCACCGTGCTCGACCGCATCCCCGAGCACTACCAGCCGAACGCGGACGTCACCATCGTCCAGCACCCGAACGAACCGCAGACGGTCACGGTGCACACCCCGGCGACCCGCACCACGGCACAACTGGTGACGACGCCGACGGAACAGCAGCTGATCGGGGCGATGCCCGTGCGGCGCTAGACCCCCGCGCGACCGTGTCCGATCAGAGCCCGAATCCGATCAGAGCCCGAATACGACGAAAACCACAGCGGTCCCGATGATCAGCAGCGCGCCGAGCAGGCAGAACAGCCACTCCGAACCGCTGCTGTAGCCCTCGATGGCCATCCGGTCGGGATCGGCCGGATCATAGTGCACCAGCACCTGCCGACCGGGCCGGAAATTGACGATCCACGTCTTGCCGATCGACGCCGCACGCTCCACAACCCGCCCATCGGCCGCCACCCACCGAACCACCGGATGGTAGAGCGTGCCATTGTTCGCCGAACTCGTCGCCAACCGCACCACTTCCCCATACGCCTTGGCCCCGTTCCGGCGCAACGCGCGGGTGCGCAGCACGAAGTTGACGCCGACGGCGAAGAACACCGATCCCAGTCCGAGCGGGATGAGGGCGAGCAACCAATCCTTGCTCATCCGGTCCCTTCTGTGGCCCGCCACCCCGCGCGGGGCAGCTTCCGGCATCATCCAGGTTGCCGCGGCAGTCTGTCGATAGCCGTTCGAGCCACGGATTCCGCTGTGGCGCAGATCTGTTCGTTCATGCCCGCACCACCGTGCACCCTTACGTTCACGACCTCGGAGTCCGCGCCATCCTGTCGGAATACGTACGTGCGGTCGCATATCGCATCCACGGTCGAGATCGGCGCGAGCAGCTGCCGCCCGTCCCCGAGCTCGATCACCGGGGCGTCATCCAGGTCAGCGCTGCGGCTGGTCGTGATCACGACGGATTCCGAGCCTTGCCATTCGCAGGAACGTGCCGAGGCCACGGACGGGGTATCGGGGACCGGACCGATGAGCGGGAGCAGGGAGGCTGGGTCGGCGAGGCCGCACGGATCGACCGATGCCAGCGAACCCGCGATGCTTGCCAGACGTGGAACCTCCTCGACCGCCAGTACCCGCAGCAGGATGTGCTCGAGCAGGTCGCAGGATTCGGTGCCGCCACTCACGGTCAAACCCCATGTCGTGCCGTCGGAGACTCTGGCCGAGCGTTCGCAGCCGTACCCGTCGGAATCGCCCACGATCGGCTGGCCTGCCGCGAAGGAACCCGCGGGGACCTCGACGTCAGTCCTCTCCGAGCGGTGCACTACGTCCCCTGCATTGAAGATCAGCTGGCGGTCGCCCAGACGAACCGCCGAATGACAGCCCCATTGGGAGAAGGGGACCAGTTGCCAGGCGGAAACCTCAGCGGGCACGTTCTGGGCGAGACCGGCTGGAACCGACGCTCCCAACGCCTCTTTCAACCACGAGCAGGTATCCGCCTCGCGTACCTGGGGCAACGTCAACTCTCTGGCCGCCAGCCGTGGTGCGGCGTCACTCGCCCGCACCCATGCCACGGTGGCGGTTACCCCCATCGCGACGGCCAGCACCACCGCGACGGCGATTGCCGCCCCGACGCGTCCCCTCCGCCTACGCGTCGGGTATGGCTGCTCGCGGCGGTCGCGCACCCGGCGGACGCCAGGCAATACGGAGGTGGCATCGGGGTCGGCCGCCAAGGCGGCCAATTCCGTACGCTGCCGCTCGATTTCGTGGTGGACCGGTGCCGGCCACGGCAGCCCGTGCTGTACCGGCTGGCCCAGGTAGTCCAGGATCTGTGCCGGTGTCGGACGTGCGGCCGGGTCCTTGCGCAGACAAGGTTCGATGAGATCGCGAAGTTCCGACGGCAGCGCCTCCAGGTTGGGTTGGGTGTGGGCGATGTTGAACAGCGTGTACGCCAAGGAAGCGGCCTCGAAGGGACTGGATCCGGTCGCCGCCGCCATCAGCACCGAACCAAGCGAGAACACGTCACTGGCGGGTGTAAGACGTTGTGCCAGTGTCTGTTCCGGTGACATGTACGCGGGAGAACCGAGCACCGAACCGGTCTCGGTGAGTCCACCCGGATTCTCGCTCATGGACGCGATGCCGAAATCGATGACGCGGGGACCGTCGTCGGCGAGCAATACGTTCGCGGGCTTGAGATCCCGATGAACGAGACCAGCCTGGTGGATGGCATGCAATGCCGCCGCCAATCCGACGGTCAGCCTGCGTACCGCCTGCGGGGGCAGCGGCCCGTACTGGGATACGGCCTTGTCCAGGGGCATTCCGATGACGAATACCGAGGCCAGCCACGGTATGCCCGAATCGATGTCGAAGTCGATCACCGGCGCGGTGAAGGCACCCGACACCCTGGTGGTGGCGGCGACCTCTCGGCGGAAACGGGCGCGGTACTCCGCCTCGTCGAGCAGATGCGGATGTACCTGCTTGATCGCGACCAGCCGTCCGTCGGCTCCGACGCCGAGCAGCACCCGGCCCATACCACCGGCGCCGAGTTCGCCGAGGATCCGATACCGACCGACATGCTGAGGGTCATCGGCCTGGAGCGGCTGGATCTTCATGTCGTCAGCCGGGGAAGCACCGTGGAGAACAGGCGCGCAGCCCGATCGCAGGTATCGGGAGCCGAATGCCAGCTGCCGATGGTGATTTTCACTATCTCGGCCCTATCGTCGCGAGTGGGTCGAGCCAGATAGGTCAGCTCACATTTCGCGGTACCGTGCGCTGCCTGAATGTCATCGACATAGACCGTTTCACCGTCGATCTGCCTCGGTTCGGTGCTGCGGCTGCCGCTGGAACGATCGGGCCGGGCGCCCTCGGTCAGCTCGAGCGACACGTAGTAGTCGTCGCCGGACCAGTAGCAATTGGTCGGAGCGCTGCGCTGCCGAACGGAGTTCCCGGTCAGCTCCGTGACCTTGGGCCGATCGACCAGATCGCAGGGATCGAGTGTCCGAATAGTCCCCGCGGGCAGGGCAAGTCGTGGCGGATTGACCGCCAGCCGGGTCACCACTGCTTGTATTCCGCGTTCGGCCGCCGGACATCCGTCGGTCCCGCTGCCGGACTCCCGCGCGGTGAATCTGACCGCGACACTCGGCCGTCCCTGCGACATGACCCACCGGTCACACGATGCGCCCTGGTCGAGCAGACCGTAGATCGGCATCCAGCCGGCCACTGCTCCGGTGGGCCGCATTCGATTTCGGCTCGTCGCGATGCCGACGCCGATCGACACGTCGAAGGTTCGTTCGGTTCCGACGGAGTCGGTGAACTCGGCGCGGCATTGGCCTGCGGAGTTGGTCGAGGGATCACCCGTACGGGCTCCGAATTCATCCCGCAGCGAGCCCTCCAGCAGCGCGCAGGGGTCGATGCTTCGCCACTGCTCGCCGGTGAGCGTCACCGCGAGATCGCTGGCGGGCGCCGCGTGCCCCGGCTGCTCGGCCCACCGATGTCCGGCATAGGCGGTGGCGATGAACAGCAGCAGCGCACCGAGCGCCGCACCGGCGAAGCGAACGGTGCGCCGCCGCCGCTCCTTCAAACCGGCCAGCTGGGATTCGTATCTAGCATGTTTGGCGGTGGTCTCGACCCACCAGTCCGAGTCGGAACGGTGCTCCGAGATGGCGTCCTGGACCGCCCCGGACCACACGGGCTCGGCCGCGATCGAACCGGCGGCTTCCAACAACTGTTCCGGTGTCGGACGCTGCCCGGGATCCTTCGACAGACAGCGCTCCACGATGGCGCGCAGCGGCTCGGGCACCCGAGATGTCTCGGGCGGGGTGTGTATGACGTTGTAGAGAACCTGAGGGGTCGCGGTACCGGCGAAGGGTCCCGCGCCGGTGGCGGCCATGACCAGAATGGCTCCCACCGAGAAGACGTCGGCGGCGGGTGTCAACGGCTGCCCCTGTGCCTGTTCCGGTGACATGTACGCGGGCGAGCCGATGACGGACCCGGTCGCGGTGAGCTCCGCGTCGCCCTCCATCGCTCGGGCGATACCGAAGTCGATCACGCGTGGCCCGTCCGCGGCCAAGAGCACATTCGCGGGTTTGAGGTCTCGGTGCACCAGCCCCGCCCGGTGTATCTCGATCAACGCCGAGGCCAAACCCGCTGCCAGCAAACGCAATCCGCCCAGGGACATCGGGCCGGTTGCTTCGATCACCGTCTTCAGGGACGGACCGGGGATGTATTCGGTCGCCAGCCACGGGGTAGCCGATTCGGTGTCACTGTCCACCACAGCGGCGGTGTACGCACCGGTCACCCGCCGGCTCGCCGCCACCTCCCGACGAAACCGTTCCCGGAACTCGGCGTTCTTCGAGAGGTGACGGTGCACTTGCTTGACCGCCACCAGCCGCCCGGACACGGACTGGCCGAGGAGCACCCGGCCCATGCCGCCCTGGCCGATCACGGCCACGATTCGATTTCGCCCGAGCTGGCGCGGGTCGTTGGAACCCAGCCCCTTCATACGTCTACCTCCGTGCCCCCGCGGTATCGAGGCCGTCTTGTGATGGCCCTCATTCGCCGTCTTTCAGCAGGGCGTATTGGGCGGCTGCCAACTGCCGGACATCGGACTCCCGATCGCTGAAAACCTCGGCTACGACATTTCGATGCGGGATGACGCAGCGAAAGCGGCGCGCCTGCGCCTCCGTCGGATTCGGCACGCTGGCCTGGAAACAGTTGATCTCGTCCGTACCCGAAACGCCGTCCATCCGTACGTATTCCGAAACGGTCGGCGTCTCCGACAGGTAGCCCGCGAAGTTCACGGCGGCCCCGGGATCTGTCAGGGCGTACAGATACTTGTTGTCCGACACCGCGATCGACGTAACCCCCCGTTGCTCGAACTCGCGCACCAGGTCGGCGGGATCCTGACTGGAAAGCACGGCATAAGTGCGCAGACCGTAAACCGCGAAATCGCGCGCGTCCGGGAGATTGTCACCGGTGCCGACCAGTCGGGTCAGCAGTCCGTCGTGATCCATCGGCAGGGCCTCGAGCCCGTCGGGTGCTCCGGCCGCGTACCCTTCCAACCGCCGTGCCTGTTCGCGATAGGTCTTGGTCAACAGAGCGGTGAGTTGGTCGAGTCGAGGTTCCTGAAGCTGGGCGATGACATGGACGACAACCGATCCGACCGCCATCCAACTGCCGACATTGGCGTATGAGGGAATCCAGTGCGTCAGTGCCGCGGGGTAGTCAGGCAGGGACACCGGGGTATTGGAGGCGTTCAGTCCGAAATCGGCGGCGGCCATGGCTCCTGCGGCCGCGCCGGCCGACTGTTCGTCCGGAAACGCCATGAGGGTGACGCTCACCAGCGGCTGCTTCGAATGCTCACCGAGATAGGGCGAGTCCGCCGCCTCCGCGGTGAAGCCCGCGTACGGATTGAACGGCTGGGCCGCTACCACCTGGTGCATCTGGATTCCCGACCACGCCCCACGCTCTCCGAGGGTCACCGCGGCGTAGCGCTGCACCGCGACTTCAGGCGCGATCTCACTGCCGAACACGATGTGCTCGCCCAATCGCAGTGACTCCACGAGCATTCCGCGCGCCCGGTCCGGGCGGACGTCGAAATCGCCTTCGGGAGGTTGCGCGGAGTACGTTCCGAAATCGGTCGTCGAAATCGTTCCCGGCGGCGCATCCGCGGTGCCCCCGCATCCGGCGACAACGCCGGACAATGCGGCGATGACACCGGTCGCCGCCGCACGGTGAATCCGGAATCGCACGATCCCCCCCATTTCGATCCGCTACCTTCGCGGACGCTGTCCAGACGTACTTTCGAATTGCGCGGTCAGCCGCTTGCCGACACGGAATCGTGACTGACCAGGGCGTCCTGTTTGCTCAGGGTGGGTCCGGGCACGAGTTGGCCGATGATGGCCCACGGTGCGAGATTCGGAGTATTGCCGAGGCCGAGTACGGACGCGGTATCGAGATCGGGCACACCGTAGCGGATCCCGTTGTCCGCGACGTAGAACAGGCTGTCCCGCCGCTGGCTGCCCGGCTCGACTCCGGTGACCCGCACGAATTCCCCTGTGGTCGGCGGGATATAGACACTGTCGATGCGATCGCCGGTGCCATCGGACGTCGCCAGAGTCACGGGCTTCGCGGAATCCGAGAGCGGCAGCCGCGTCCCCGAGAGCAGCGTGACAGTCGCGCGGTCGGCAGGGCCTTCGGTCGCATCGGCTTGCAGCAGCCCGGCGCCGCCCGACTTCGACCACGTGATGCAGGCCACCGGATGGTCCTCGGCCGCGATCACGGTCGGAGTGTCCTCGGGGAAGTCGTCGACCGGGAGCGTGTGCACCGTATTGATTCCGCTGAGCAGGTCCGGCGGTATCGACGGGATATCGCTCATACCGCGAGAATCGGTATTCCGGATCACCTGGGCGGTGAATTCGGAAACGCGCTGCACACCGTCCTGGAGCACGACGTACAGGTCGGATGCGTCGGCATCGCTGAGTCCGGTCACTCGGATGACGCCACCGATCGGAATATCGGCGAGCCGTCCGGGGCCGGGCTCACCGCCGCGCTCGATCACCGGCGGCGTCAAGGACGGAACCTCGGTCGCCGCACCGAGCAGGCCCGCGGTAATCGGCCGCGGCTGTTGATCGGCCAACCGCAGCGATCGCTGCATAACCGCATTCGCCGTATCGATTTCGGCGCGTTTGCCGTCGTAGATCAGGTACGTCTTGTCGCCCGCACGCACCAGCAGCGCATCATTGTCGGCGACATTGTTCATCCGGTCGCTGAGCTCCAACTTCCCGGCGATCGCGGTGGTCGTCGCACCCTGCGAGGCGGCAGCCCCACCGGACGCGGACAGCTGAACCGTATCGCACAGCGTCCACTGCGACCGGTCACCTTGACCGGAACCAGGCAGCGCCGCGGGCGCGCCGGGTATCCCGAGCAGCGGCCCACGTGGCAGCGAATTGAGCTTGTTGTCCTTGACCGACGTGGGAGACTCGTTGCTTCCCATAATCAGTCGCGCCGAGGCCAGATTCAGCACCGGATGCAAAGTCTTGGCATTCTCGTCGTTCTCATCCGGCACGACGACATACAACGCGCCACTTTCCTTGCCCATCACGATATTCGCGTCCCCGATCGACCCCTGCGGCCGAATGAACGACATGATCACCGCACCGGCGACAACCAACAATGCCAGCACCGCACCGACCACCAGGGAACGGAACTGCGCCCGCATCGGATCATGCAACATCCGCACGTCGCGACGGATCAGGGCATGATCGAGCCGACGAAGAAGAAAACGGTACCCGTTGACTTGGGCACGGGTGGTCAACTGTGCTGGCACGAATCCTCCATCAGGCCAACGAGCAGGGCGGCCAGGTCCTCGGGGCAACGATAGTAGGCCCGCGTCGGGACACAGCGACATGGCACCCCTCCGAAGAGGGGTGCCATGTGTGAGCGCTCAACTCGATTCAGATCGCGCCGAAGCCGTCCGCGATCCTGGCGTCGGCACCGAAGGCATTGCCCATCGCGGTCTCGAGCGCGACAGCGATGTTGTTCAGGACACTCAGGGTGTCGGCGAACTCGGCGTCCCACGCGTTCTTCACCGGCTCATAACCGGAGGTGTACGCCGCATTGATGTTGCCCTTGTCGTCCGACCATGCCATCCGAAGCTTCTCGGACGCGGCCTGCATGTCGTCGACACCAGCCTGCGACAGCTGACCGTAAAGCCGGTGCAGCTCGTTGTACATGTTGGTGATAGTCGCTTTGTCGTATACGGTGATATCCGACACTTTCGCTCCTTCTGCTTACTTATGTGGTTGCGGAGAACTCGGTTCTCACGCCAAATTCGTCAGACCGCCGGTAACCGCTGCAAAACCTTCTTCGTTTTCCAGCTCCATGTTGTTGTACTGGGTCTGGCCTTCACCAACCTGCGCCTCGAGCCGCATCAGCACGCCCTTCAGACGAAGGCCCTCCTGATCCCACCTGTCCGCGGCCTTCTCGTATTCCATTGCTGCTGCGCCCTTGAAACCGGACCGACCTTCCTGCACCAGGTCCTGCACGGCGGCGAGAATCGTCTGGATCCGGTCGACAACCGTAGCAACCTCGTCCTTCGCGTTCTGGACTGCTACCGCATCTGTTGCAACCATCGTATGTACCTCAATCTCTGTGTATTCCGAGGAACGCCAGGTGATGTGGCACCACATCACCCATCTCTGCATGGGTCAACTGTCTGTTCACATCTGGATTACGACAGCCACCTCCCCCCAGGCAGCCAGTCGAACAGACCCGAAATCGCTTGCGCGATCCGGTGATCGGTGCCTGGTGTCAGCGTGGACCAGATCTGCTGGTCCGGGGCGACCCCGGGGGCGGACACGATGCGGCCACGCGCGGTGTCGTACACCACGGCCGCTCCCGGCGATCGGTCTGTCACGCCGTCGGCGTGGGCATAGGCCACCACCTCGGCGTAAGCCATGCAGGATGCGAGTGCGAGACCATAAGCCGTGGCTTCGGTCTCCTCCAGGCCGTAGCTGTAAACAGCACCCGCGTAATCCTCCGATGTCGTTGCGGCATCGAAGCGTTCAAGTAGTTCGGTGGAGGGCGCGCTGAGGTTGACCACGTCCGCGGGCGGGCATTCGCCGAGCGCGTCGATGATCGGGCGCGCCAGTGATTCGGCGGAGCCGTCGGACCACAGCGTTCGGAGTTCGAGGCTGTCCCCGCGGCGCACGGCCATGGCCTGGCTCGCACCACGCCGCGCCACGCACACTCGCGTCTGCCCCTCGTCGGAGAAGACGCGCATGGCCAGCTCCCGTTCGGGCTGGGCGAGTACGAACATGGCCTCGGCCGTGTCGGATTCGACATCGCCGCGACCGTCGATCACCCGACCGGAGATCAGTTCGGCCCGAGCCCGCTCTTGCGCGAGCGCCCATTCGCGATGTGATTCCTGTTGCGGCCCAACGGAAAGCACGAGCGGCAGGGTCTGCACATTGAGGTGAGCGGCGAGTGCGAGCACACCGTCATTGGTGAGAGTCGTCATGACGACGCCTCCTCACTTCTGCCCGACTCGGTGGGCTTGGCGCTCTCCGCGCCCGAGCTGCCCGCGTTGAACGCGATATCCGGAACCGCCCGCTGCGCATTCGGATCCAGGCCGCCGAGCACCGCCGGGGCGACCTGCACCCCGGCGTTCAGACCGAGGTCGGTGTCGCCGGCCGGCATGCCCGCCAGATCCGAACGCGTGGTGTGCTCCTCCTCGGACTGCCCGGCGCCGGCCGCCATGGCGGCGGGAGCCAGCGGCATGGCCGTGCTGTGCTGGATCGTCGAGACCGGCTGCACCTGCGTCCGTTCGGTCTGCGTAACCGTGACCGGGGTGGTGGCGCGACCACGGTAATCGGTCTTCACGGGCGCGATGCTGATCGGCGCGATGGGGTAGCCCGGGACTGCACCCGGCGACTGCGGCATCGACTGTCCAGCCTCCGTCGCTCCGGATTCCGTACCGCCCGCGGCCACTTCCGGTACCACGACCGGCGGCGCTTCGTGCTCCCACGGGGTCGCCAGCGTCTCGGTGGCCGCCTCGTAGGTGCGCATGACCCGCGCCGCAACGGCTTTCGCCGCGTCGGCGTCGCCTTCAACCTGTGAGATCTTGGCGAGCATCGGCGCTCCGAGCGCGGTACCGACCTGTTCCATCAGCTTCTGTAGGTCGCGCAGCGCTTCCGTCTCCTGCGCGTCGGGCATGGCCAGGCGCGCGATCTCGTAAGCGACAGCATGTGATTCGGCCTGCGTGGCATTGCCTGCGGCCGCCGCGGCCGAGGATGTCAGCCAGTCCCGCAGCAGGCGGAATCGCTCGATGGCCGGTCCGCTGTTGCTGGATTCCCAGGCCGTGCCGAGTGTGGTGAGGATCCGGTCGTACTCGACCGCCGCCGCCGCGAAGCTCGCGCCCAACCGCGCCCACGCGAGCCCGGCCTCGGCCGCGGGCACCGCGCCCGCACCCGTCACCAGGTCTCGGGCCAGCTGCTCCGGCGGCCTGGCTTCCCAAACCGTCCCGGTGAAGCCGGGGTTCTGTGGTTCCAGCATCGGCGGCGGTTCCGATCAGACCGCGAAGCCGAGCGCGCTCTGGCTCTCGACCTGTCCGAAGTTGGTGGTCTGCGCGCGCAGCGCGGTGGCGAGCCGGCGCAGCTCGCTCACGCCGTTGTCGGCGCTCTGCTGGAACGACGCGGCGACCGCGTTGAGGGTCTGCGTCGCACGCACCGAGACCTCGTCGGAACCGGCGGAAACCAGAGTGAGCTTGGGCTGTTCGTCCCGCACACCCCCGGCGAGGCGGTCCGCGAGGGCGTCGAGCTGGGCGGCGGCGAGCAGAGCTGATTCGGGATCGAAACGAAGGCCGGCGAATTCGGTGGTAGCCATGGTGGTTTCTCCTGTTGCCCTTGGCGTTTCAGAGGGTTAGCGCTTTGTCCGGCGGCTCTTCGATCGGGGCCACGCCACCGATCACGGGGGTGGACACGCCTTCGACGACGCCGACCACTTCGTCGCCGTTCACGCCGGTGACGAGGTTGGAGCGGTCGTTCGAAGCGGTCTCGTCGGCGGCACCGGCACGATTCGCCGCACCCGCGCCGCCGCCCATGCCGGACATCATCGGCGAGGTCGACATGCGGCCGGTCTGTGTCGTGGTGCCCGTGGAGGTGCGAGCCGGAGCGCCGGATCCGGTCGGCTCCCCGAACGATGTCCTGGTCAACGGGGTATTGCTGGGCGAGGTCGGGCTCATGGGCACGCCGCCGCCACCGATGATGGAGCCGCCGGGAGTCGAATCGTCGCCGTCGATCTTGCCGCTCGGGTCATCGCCCAGCCCATCCGTGGTGGGACTGTCGGTGGTCTTGGACGGGTTGGTCGGCGTGGTCGTCGGCGTCAGCCCGCTGAGCAGCTGCTGACCGGTATCGGTCGCCTTGCTGATCACCTGCGCACCGCTGCTGACCACCTCGCCGCCCTTCTCGGCGACCTTGGTCGCGAGTTGCGCGGCGGGCTGCGCCAGCGGCTGCACCGACTGCGCGACCATGTTCGCCAATTGCACCGCATCGGCGACGGTGGGCGCGCCGGTGACCGGAATCTTCATTCCCGCACCGACGATCTGAGCGGTCTTGACACTCAGCTCGCCACGGGTCTTGGCGGCGATGATGGTCGCCTCGCCGACGACCTGGGACGCCAGGCCGAGCAGCACCGGGAAACCCGGCGGTGTCACGAAGAACGGCGCACCGGCGATCACCTCGGCGACGAATTTCGCGATGACACCGCTGAGTTCCGCGTATCCCTGGGCGACGACCCGCTCGGCGTCGAGCAGGATCGCCTTCTGCTGAAAGCCCTGTGCCTGCACCCGCCCGGTATCGTCGACGACGCTCAGGCTCTTCTGCTTGGCCTTGACCGCCGCCTCGCTCTGCCACCCGGCCGAGACCTGGTTCAGCGCCTGCATGGTCGTATCGTTCGCGCTGCCCAGCGCATTCGTGACCAGCGAGAATAGATCGGTGGGATCGAATCCGCCGCCGCCCAGACTGCCGCTGCCGAATCCCGACAGCAGCTCCACCACAGGTTGGATCAGCACCGTCGGATCAATGGACGGCAGGGTGATCTCCGGCATGGCAGGCAATTGTGGAAGCTGCGGCAGCTGGGGAATACCCAGATCGCGCAGCACATCGGCGACCGGACGATCCAGCATCGAACCCACGGGGCTGGTACGCAGTACGTCCAGCACCGTCGGGTTCAGCGTGGCGTCACTCACAGCGAGTTGACTGCGAAGCTGATCGCCGACGCGAGTTCGGTGCTCTCGTACAGCGCGACGCCCGAGTACGCGGCGGCCGCGGTCTGTCCGTGCACGGCGGCGATCTCGGCCGTCGACAGCAGATAGTTGGCCTGCGCCTGCGCGAAGGCGATGAGGAAGTCCTGACCGATCAGCCCGAACACCGGTACCGCCGATGCCAGTGCCGCCGCCGAATCGGCTGCGGCAGCACCGGCGACCTGCGCCGCCGTCGCGGCCTCGGTGCTACCGAAAGCTGTGATCTCCGCGAACTCGGCCTTCACCAGGTCGCCCATTGTGTTCCCTCCCTGACGATCGATCTTGGGTGAAGAGTACTGGCACGAAAATGGTTGCGCCAGTTGGTTAACAATTTCAAAAGGTCCGCTTAACCTGGCGGCTAACCAGCGAACTCCTCGTTGAAGCGAGTCATAAGCTCTGCCCGCTTCGTGAACGCGTTCCGCGCCGCCGCATTCGCGGTGTCGACAACAGCGCGCTCGAACTCGTCGGGCGACATCCGCGCAATCTCGCCGGAAAACTCCAGATCCCGCAGTGCGCCATTGCCGTCGACCTCGACGGTCACCGCACCGTTCTCGGACGTCTCTCGCCCGCGCACGGCGGCGAGCTCGTCCCCGAACTCCTGGAACCGATACATCTGCTGGCGAACGCGCGTCTCCAGCTCATCCCACGACCCGACCACGTACCCCTCCCCTACACGGTCCCGAGCCAGCTCTGTGGCTCGGTCTCGTACTCCTGTTCCTCGACCAGTTCCAGACGTGCGACGTCGGCCTCGGTGGGGAGTCCGGAACGCTGCAGCGTCTCTGCGCTCACGCCCGCCTCCTCCAACTGCTTGCGGCGCTCGACACCCGCGCGAGCCGCGCTGCGCTGACACAGCCGCAAGACCTCGGCCGCGAGTTGTGACGGATCACGATGCAATTCGGAAGGATTGACACGAATGGCCACGGGCAGGCCCTGCTCAGTGGTTCGCACCTTGATCGAGCCGCTGAACGTGGCCGCGGAGAACGTCAGAACCGTCCGTTCTGCCGCGCTGGGCTCATCGCCGCCCATACTGGTACTCCCTCCCGCGTATCCCAGTGTGTATACCTACCATACGACAAGCAGGCCGCACCACATGGCTCTGGCGTGAACGGTCAGGTTGACATGAACAGTCAGCCATCTGCTGTTCAGATCGACGGGCACCACATGAGATACACTGCCGCCAAATCGCGACGTGGACTTGCTCCATCTAAAGAGGGGGATAATGGCATGACGTTCGAGGCATTCGGCCCGATGCGCCCTTTGGATTTCGCCGAACCATCACAGATTCAGACGCCTGACACTTGCAATACGTAATGCGAGGGCTAGATTTACAGGGAAACCTCATCATGTCGCAGGCCTAGGTCACGGCTTAGCTCCCGTGCACTCTGCGCGCATTAAGGTCTCGAGTAGCAGGGCTCTTTTGCACCGCCGACGAAATAACTAGGAAACGCGATTGAAATGAACATACGCTATGTTAATTACGGTTCCGATGATGAGCAAGAAGAAGAACCCTCGGTTCAGTCGGCAGAGATCAGAACCACTGAGACTGAGCACGCAGCAGGCTCTCCGTGGATCAAAATGCATCTTGATTCCGGGCTTCTGCCAATTCGGCTCGAGTTTAGTAGTAGCTGGGCTTTCGAGATCTCATCACATGAAGTAGATCGAGAGCTAATGAAGGCATACGAAGGCGCGGTTCTAAACATACTGATTCGCACTTTCAAAGCACATGGCGGTCGGCCGAACCGGCCACTCGCTCATGCGAATCGTATTCCCACTTTGCGAGAGCAGATCTGCCTTCTATTGCAGACGGAAACATGGGAACAGTACCAACAGACCGCAAAGTCTTTGCGAACATTTGGAAAATATACTGCACACGGACCCACAATGATCCAGGACGAACCGGTCTTCTCGATGACAGCCGATCGAATGCAGGTAAAATCATTTCGAACATGGCCGATATGGCAGGGCAGTCTCGACTCATTATCCCTTGAACGAGAGGTGCTCGCATGCACACAACAAATCCGACAATTACGTCCAAAAGTAGATCCGAACAGCAACTTCTCGCGGTACTCCGACCGACACCTCGATGAGATGCACCAACAGCATCGAATTCGCCTATCGAGATATTGATCACCCAAGGCTGCACCCAGAATCTTACCACCGCGCACCGAGAACCTCGCGACACAAACAGCCCTATTCGAAGCTAGCCAATCTATGAAGGATTTGACACTATGACCGAAAAGGTTTACATCGACGCCCTCAAGAGGTTGAAAGACACCGCCCCCGAGTGGGAGGATGCCGCGAGATTCCTCGGATCTGCAGGCAAGCTGATTGAGCAGGTCAGCATCAACGAGAACGATGCAGGCCCCTTCTTTAGCAAGGTATATACGCAATACATGAAGCCTGGGTCAGAAGAGCCGAGCTTGCCCGCTTTCGTTGATGGGATACTTAGGGATGGAGCAAAACACTGCCTTCAGATCGCAGCAACGTTGCGTCAAGCCCACGATGACTACACTGGAGTCGAAGAACTCGGATCGCGGACATTTACCAATCTCAATAATTAGAAAATTTCATAACACCGCCCGTCAAGAATGATGTGATTCATGAGTGAAGATGAACCAGCAACCGTAGGTAGCAATATTCAGGCGTCCATCACCGCCATCGATGGAAAGCAGCCCGAGTTTGACAGCCTTTCAACGAAAGTGGAAGACTCCTACAATTCTGCAATAAAATGGGCTTCAGCAGGTGCTGCAGCAGGCGGAACGCTATTACTCGGACCATTCGGTGGCCTAATTTCGGGGGCAGTCGCGTACGACTACCTGGAAACCGATCGTGACAGAATCGTCAAGCTAATAAAATTAGCTCTTGATGGCGATCCCGAGAAGGGCATACCAGGACTGGTTTCCTTTATGAACTGGTACAATTTCCCGGTCAAACTTATAGAAATTGGGGACACCTGGCGCAGCATTGCGGGCGAGGTAGTAAAAGGGTACAACGAGAGCAACGATCAAACAAAACTTTCCGCCCACTGGCAGAGTCCGGGTGCACGCGAGTACGGTGATGCTCGTGAACGTCAACACGCAGGGTTTGTCGCGGTGGAAAAGGTGTGCATCGACATAGCCGAACAGCTTGAGCAGATTGCTCGGGATGTCAGGAACTACTACACTGAGCTGTCTGAGAATGTACTTGAGCTTGTGGAAGCAGTTACAGTGACGATAGCCAGCTGCAATCCTGCTACACTTATCGCCAGCACCGATTCATTTGTTAATGGCATCGCAGGTATACAGCAATCAATAAACAGCGCCATTCAGTCAATAAAGACTGCCTCGGAATCTGTCCAGATCTCATTGAACATCATGAATCAAACGACGGTACAACGTGGCCTTCCGTCACAACAGTGGCCGACTGCTGATACTGACCGATACGACGACGCCTCTGGGTGGTCGATAATCGCCTTGGATGGAGGCTACAGATGAGGAAAACGATCCTACTCGCCGGCGTTGCTCTCCTTGGTGTGACAGCATGCGGTGACCGAGTCGAGTTGAGCACTAGACACAACTCCGAAGCTCATGCGTCAGCATATACTGTCGGCGACCTCTGTCAGGGATTTCTAGAGTTTATA
This sequence comes from Nocardia sp. CC201C, assembly GCF_030010695.1. Taxonomy (NCBI): domain Bacteria; kingdom Bacillati; phylum Actinomycetota; class Actinomycetes; order Mycobacteriales; family Nocardiaceae; genus Nocardia; species Nocardia sp. CC201C. Next base: position 23,587 of record NZ_JASCXP010000003.1, on the reverse strand, counting down.
CAGAATGAACTCCAGGTGATGGATGCCACATGGAGCCCCCCTGAAGGCCACCAAGAAGACTCATCAATTGGATTCTCCGGAATCTGTAAGATTGGTACAACGAATTACGGTGCATCAGTAGCCAACCTCCAGGCTTGGAATCCACAGCTGAAAACTGTAAGAGAACCCGACAGTGAAGGATACCAACGCCAGGAAGGTTATGATGATTCTCATGTGTGGATTAGCGATGATAACGAATTCTACGTCCAGGTTGACGAATGGATAATGGACCTCTATTTCCGCAAGAACGGACCGATAGAGACAGCAAGTGGCGACCTCATCTTCGACGAGAACACGAAGGGCAAAATAGTTCAGTATCTGGATCGTACTGCCCGAGACATTGGCGCCCGTCGTAAGTGACAAGGTGGAGGACTACACAAACCGGTAGCACTGTCACCCAGAAGCTTGTGAACCCAGCTGTCATACTAGGTAGCTGGGTCAGGTTCTATTCGCAATCTGAATAGTCCTTTGTGCGGGAGAGCCTAAGCCCTCTCATCCTTAATCGTTTGTACGATATCCGCTACGCGAATATTGATGATCGCCTTCAGTCTGGCCGCGTCGCTCGTCATCGCCGTCCACGGCGCGGAGTGCCCGATGACATAGCGACCATCGTCCGATAGGTCCCGAAATTCGATGCGGTGCGCGTTGATTCCACGTGGACCGAATTTCGACTCGCCTTGGCTGATCTCGATAATGCCGATCCGATCGTGGCGAGCGCGAAGAAATGCGCGGACGTGCTCCTCGGCATCATCACCCGGCGCAGCTACCGGCGATATCCCGAAGGAGTGGTCGTGGTTCTCGACTGCCGCCGACAGTGGAATATCGCCCCGCCCGCCAGGTTTCGCCTCGGGCAATGCTGCGACCACGGCGTCCGCCAGCGCCAGGGCATGACACTCGATGATCGTGAACCCACCGCTGTGCCTCGGGGTCTCACCGGGCAGTTGCGCGACGAGACAACCACGGTCGCCTCGACGTCCGGCCAAGAGTCGGATCCAGCCGTCCGCTCGCTCCGGAGCCTGCGCGTCCCAACTCTGTACCGCCACCCGAATGTCAGGGTGCGCCAGTGACTCGAACACACGGACCAGCGCAGCGTCCACTTCGTCTCGCACCCGGAGCGACGTCTCGTATCTCTCGCGTTGAAAGTCGTCATACAGTGGCGTACGGCTGGTGAAAGTGAAGGGGTGTGGGAGGAAATCTCCGGTCAGTTTCTCCCACAGCACAACGAATTCCAGATCCCCGAAGTGCCAACTGCGGTTCACGTGTCGGCGACCGGCTTCACTGCGGTCGGCAGTTCACCGAGAGCTTCGGCGAGATGTGAGCGGTCTTCGAGGAAACTCGCTCGCTTGTATTCCTTCTCCTGGCTTTGCCCCGCACCAGCGGCACCGGCCGCGCCCATCGGCATCATGCCGGGTGCGGCGTAGGGCGAATTCGATGATGGTGTGCCCGCGGTTCTCGCTGTCGAGACTTCTTCCGCGATATTCGCTCGGGGATAGAGGTTCGAGGTGGGAGTGTCCGAGAGCGTGGTTTGCGGGGTGGCCGATGGACCACCACCGCTACCGGTGGGCACGGCGGATTCCGGTGTGCCGTTCGCGGGATCGTCCTGGGCGAGTTGTGGTTCCTCGAGTTGGTCTTCCTCGTCGGATCGGTCGTCGAGTTGCTGAATCTGTTCCTGCACGGACTGGATCGCCTGTTGCACTGTTTGCGCCACCTGCTGTGCTACCTGCCCAGCCATTTGCAGAGCTCCCTGTGCCAGTTGCGTCAACTGCTGGGCGGGGTCTTCGGTCGACGGAGCCGGTGTATCCGTAGCCGGGCTGGGCTCGGGAGCCTGGTCCTCCGGCTGCTGTGGGTCCTGTGGGTCGACTTCGGTGGTCGGCGCGGTGGGGGTCTGCTGTGCGGGACTGCCGCCGTCGGTGACCGGAGACGTGTCGGCTCCGGTCGGGCTCTGCGGCACCGTGGCGGGGTTCACGGGGTTGGTCGGCGGATGTAGTTTCGGGGTCGCCGTGTTGTAGTCCGCGATTCCCGCCACGTATGTCCGGCGGTAATTCTCGCGAAACTCGTTGGTGCGATCCGGGACGGCTTCGGCGGGGACAGCCAGTCCTTGTTGACCGGACGACGTCGAATAGGCGGGATTGCGTTGCTCAGTCGGCATGCTGTTCTTGCAGGCTTGCAGCCAACCGGAGATGCGGCCGAGCCCCTCGCCGATCGTCTTGATGCTCGCGACGAACGCGACGAGATTGTCGGCGTACGAACTGGCCGCCGATCTCGCGGTGTCCCCGGAACCGCCCGCCCATTTGTCGTTCGAACCGACAATCTTGGTGCTGAGCTCCGGAACCGCACCGCTCAGCTCGGTGGCGATGAATCCCCAGACCGACCCGATATAGGCGACAGCCGGGGCGTCGATGCTCTCGCGCAGTTGGTAGAGGTCCTCCCAGGACTTCGACTCGGGGTTCTCGGCGCTGATCGCATTCGCGCCGGACGGTGACGTCGCGGCCGGTTCCTTGGGCTCGAAAGCGGGGGCCTCGCCCCCGCCGCCCAGTGCCGGGTGCGGTGTGGTGAAGCTGCCGCCGAGTGGGCGCTGAATGCTCTCGAATGCCCTGACGGATTCGTCCTCCGCACCGGCGAAAGCCTTACCTGCCGCCTTGTACGTTGCGACCAGGTCATCGAGCGTCGTGATATGAGTCTCGAAGTAGGCAGCGAGGTCGGCACCGGCACTGGAGTACGCCCGTGCGAGATGGGTTCCGGACTCGAAGAGTTCGGGCGGACCCGCGAATGCCGCCAGCGTACTCACCTGGTCGGCGAAAGTTCGCAGCGCGAGCAGCTGACCGAGCACGCCATTGCAGGCATTGACCATATCCGCGACGACACTCGCGTCGAAGAGAAGCTGACCCCCGCCGTTTTCGGCCTGCGACTTCAGACCGCCGAACCGAGTTCCACCATCAGTCATTGATCCGGTTCCCCATCACCCGCGAACGCCCCCGGTGTGTCGCCATGGGTCCGACCGTATCACGGTGTATTCCGGTCGGCTCGCCGTCGATACCGCGCCTACTGCTCCCCCGTCATCTCGCGGATGAGAGCGGAAACATGCTCGTCGGACGCACGGAACTGCCGGACCACGCGGATGGGAATGATGCCGTCCTCAGGTAACGCACGACGCAACAGATCACCCCTCCGTTTCATCGCGACACTGAGGATATGCGAGGCGTTAGCCAGTGCTTCCGCACTCGTCGCGCCAGTGCTCGCCGATGGCCGCTCTCGGTGCGCGGCTTCGGCGGCTTTCAGCGCGGCGCGCGCCTTGTCGACGGCTGTGACAGCCGCTTCGATCTCGGCGGCGGGAATCGGACAGCGCCACTCCGGTATCGGCGTGACCAACGGGTCGAGGGCCTCGCGGGCCCGCTGCTTGGGACGGCACCACGCGGTGACGCAGTCGCCGTGGATGCGTTCGAGGAGCCGGGCGACCGCCGCACTGTTGCGTGTGTTCACAGGCAGGGGGCCGGGATCGACGCGGCACTCGTAGATGGGGTAGAGCGTTTCGGCCACCTGGTATGTACGGCTCTCCACGTGCTCGAACTTCGCGGTGTTCATCGCGACCCTTCTCCGCCTACCGGGGCATGGGTGAGTTTCGATGATGGGGACGGTGCAGACCCGTTGTCACACGTCGCGCGCTCGGCCTGAACTCGCGAGATGATCGCGGCGGCAGTCCATTTCGTGGCATTCGTGTGGCCGCTGCGGTGAGACGGCCGTGCAATACAGACGAATCCGACATGCAGGATCGCGAGCAGGCTGTACATCACCAGCAGAACCTGTAGTGCAGCAAGAGACATGATCACTCCTCGGGTAGTCATCGAGAGGCGAGAACAGTTGCGCGACAGCTGATCCAGTTGTCTGGACCGCTTCAGCTCACACCCGTGGGATTCAGATCGCAACGTTCCAAGAGAAAAGTTTCAGAAAATCTGCGCGCGGTTTCCGTGGAGCCGTCATCCTGGTTTCTACTGAAACCGCACCGTGGAGGTCATCGCATGGCCGCACCGTCGACACTCCCACGCATACTTCTCGGTCTCGAACTCAAGGCTCTACGCGAGGGCACCGACATCCGGATGGATGAGGCCGCGATCGCGAGCGGCATGAGCAAGCCGACTCTCTGGCGGATCGAGACCGGTCAGGATGTTCGGCTCAACCACGTGCTGATCGAGAAGCTCTGCCAGGTGTACGACGCCACACCCAAACAGACCGAGGCGGTGCTCGAACTGGTCAGGGAGGCTGCCGGAGACAAGGGCTGGTGGCACGAGTTCAGCGATGCCATACCGAAGGACTTCAACCTGTTCTTCAGTCTGGAGAACGCGGCCAGCAGGCTCATCTCCTACCAGACCACCTTCGTACCCGGTCTGCTGCACACTCTCGAGTATCGGCGCGCCATCAGTTGGATCGAGTTCCCCGACAAACCGCCGCGCGAGACCGAGCGGATGCTTCAGGCGGGGATGATGCGCCAGGAACGTCTGACCAGTTCCGCCAATCCGCTCGAATTGACGGCTCTGATAGACGAGACCGTACTGCGTCGCGTGACCGGCAGCGCGGCTGTGATGACCGCCCAACTCCAGCATCTCGCGGACATGGCAGCACTGCCCAACGTGTCGATTCGCGTGGTTCCGTCATCGGCGGGAACCTATCGTGGCCTGGTCGCCGGAACCTTCGTACTATTCGAGTTCCCCCGGCATCCCAAGGACGACTTGTCCCGTCCCCCAATCGTTTACGTGCAGGGCTTTGCGGGGAGCCTCTACCTGAAGACACCGGACAAGGTCGCCGAGTATCGTGCGGTGTGTACCGATATCGAGCGGCTGGCACTGGATGAGGACGACAGTCGTCAGGTCATCCGCGAGATCGCAGAGGAGTTCGCGATATGAAAGGCGACCTAGCGGGCGCTCGGTGGTTCAAGAGCAGACATAGCACTGCCTCGCAGGATTGCGTGGAAGTCGCCCTCTTGGATAGCGATCAAGTTGCCGTTCGTGATTCGAAGCACCCCTCCGGACCTACACTGCGGTTCAGCGACGCAGCGTGGGCCGCGTTCACCGCCGCGTTGGCGGGCAGCGAATTCGACCTGTCGTAGAGGGAACTTACGCGGGCAGGTTGGCGACAGCCAGCCGTATAGCAGACTCCGCTGTTGCGCAGGATATTTCCGTTTCCTTGTAGCCTCCTGATGCGTAGACCTCCAGAATCTCGGTGCGGGCACCGACCTCCCGATAGGCATAGATACGACTGCAACCGTATGAAGACTTCTGCGAGGGATCCACTACCGAGAGTCCGTCGCCCAGGTCGATTGGATGACCGGACATGTCCTCGGGGTCGTACTGTCGTAGCTTCACACTGAGATCCGCCCGGCCGGACCACTGGCAGGAATGACCGTCAAACGAGGCGGGAGACGCCGGCAGCGGCCCGATGAGCGGGTTCAAGTCGTCGGGCGACAGCAGAGCGCATGGGTCCATGCCAGCAAGAGATCGATCCGCGTCCTGCAGGCGAGGGATTGCGTCGCCGACCTCCATCATGCGCGTGAGCACGAATTCGACTAGTGCACAGGAGTCAGCGTCGGATGAGGTGATCTGCATTCCCCAACCCTGCTCGGTAGTACCCACCTCGAGACCACGTTTGCAGCTTCGGTCGCCATCGAATGCCGTGATCGGCTTGCCGTTGATCTCCGAACCGGTAGGTTCCGAATAGATGAGATCGAGCGACGTAGCGGGCTCGATCCCCAAGGTCCGCTTGCCATCCCTTGCTCGGCATCCCCACGTGGACGTCGGCTCCCAAGACCACTCGGCGGTGTTGACCGGCCACCCGGCCGCCGCCGCTGCGGGAAGCTCCGGCCCCAGCGCCAGCTGGACCCAGCGACAGGTGTCGGCTTCGCGGAACCGAGTCAGCAGATCCGGAGCTTCCGCTTCGACAGTCCGACCCGCCCAGACCACCGTGGCAGCCGCCAGCATCGCAACGACCAGCCCCGATAGCGCGGCTACCACTATCGTGTATCGCCGACGATTCTCGAGCGGCGGTGCGGAGTGCACGCTACGCTGTCGACCCGATGCCGAGATAACCTGTGTCGCATCCGGGTCCGTCGCGATTTCCTCCAATTGCGTTGCTAGACGATCGATTTCCGCGTGTATAGATTCCGACCACGGGTGGCTCTGACTCCCCGAGTGCCCAAGGTAGTCGAGTATTTGTGTCGGCGTGGGACGGGACCGTGGCTCCTTGTGCAGGCAGGCCGCGATCAGCTCACGCAGTTCCGGTGGCACCCGCTCCAAGTCGGGTTCGGCATGCGCGATATTGAACAGAGTGTAGGCCAACGAAGGGGCTTGGAACGGACTGGCTCCGGTCACCGCCATGGCGAGTAGGGAACCGAGCGAGAAGATGTCACTGGCAGGCGTGATCTGTTGGGACAGCGCCTGCTCGGGCGACATGTATGCCGGTGATCCCAGCACCGAACCAGCTTCGGTCAGTTCACTCGTGGTTTCGGTCGGTTGGGCGATCCCGAAGTCGATGACGCGGGGACCGTCAGCGGCCAGCATCACATTGGCGGGCTTCAGATCTCGGTGGATCACTCCGGTCCGATGAATGACTTCCAGTGCCGATGCCAGCCCAACCGCGAGTACTCGCACGGCCTGAACCGGCAGCGGGCCGTACCGGGTGACGACTTTGTCCAACGGCAGACCGACCACGAAAACCGAGGCCAACCATGGTGTCGGGCAATCGACGTCAAAATCGAGGACGGGGGCTGTGTATGCGCCGGACACCTGTGCTGTCGCCGCGACTTCGCGGCGGAATCTGGACCGATACTCCGGCTCGTCCAAGAGGTGCGCGTGTACCTGTTTTATCGCGACGAAGCGGCCGTCCGGCCCCATACCAAGGAGCACTCTTCCCATGCCGCCGGAACCCAGCACTCCGTGGAGCCGGTACCGGCCGATGTGGTTCGGGTCGTCGGCGGCTAGTGGCTGAAGCTTCATTTCGAGAGCCTCGGTATGACGGCGGCCATAAACCTCTTGCCGCTCTCGCATGCCCCCGGCCGACCGTCTCGCCTGACGATATTGACCTTCGCCACCTCGGCCTTAATACCCTCGAGCAGGCGCACCATGTACTCGAGTTCACACGAGCCATACTCCTCACGATCTTTTATGTACACCGTGGCGTCGCCCACCTGAATGGGCGGGCGGCTTCCTCGATCGGGACGCCCCTCTTCGAGCAGGTCGAGTTCTATGATGTAGTCACTGCCACTCACCCAGCAGTCGTGCGGGTCGTTCGATGTCTTCTGCCCGGGGTCACCGGCGATGGTACGAGCAAGCTGCGGATCGATTACTCCGCAGGGATCGATCCGATACACCGACTCGGCGGGGAGCTTTCGGAGTGGCGGGTTGACGGTGAGGCGCTTGACGATCTCGATCAGTGCCCGCTCAGCCATTTCCTGGCACGAGCCATCTCCGCTCACCAGCTGACCATCCACGGTGATCACTACGGGTGCGCCGCTTTGCGCGGCAACCGAGCGATAACACGAATTCTCCTGTCCCGACCTGAAGATCGGCATCCAGGCAACTGTGCTGCCGGTTGGAGAAGCCGCCGACTCTCCCCAGGGCCAGTCGAAATACAGACTCAACCAGATCTCCCCGCCCTCACCATCCGTGATGGCGGTCTTGCACAGCTCAGGATTATCCGGCGCCTTGTCCTCCAGTGTGCCGAGCGCACCGAGCACCGGCTCTTCCAGCAACGCACACCGGTCGAGCAGCCGCCACTCCTCCGCACTCAGCGCCAATGACGGCTCGGTCATGGGCACCGCCTGCCCGGGCTGACGCGCCAGTTCTTGCGCGGCAGCAGCGGTACCGGCCACTACCAGCAGGCCCGCAGCTGCTGCGGCAGCGGCGCGGATAATGCCGCGCCGACGGCGGCGCACCCGCGCGAGCTGTTCCCGGTGACGAATTTCCCGCGCGGCCTTCTCCACCCACCAGTCGGTATCGGCCTGATGCTCGGCGATACGCTCGCGGACCGCGGGCGGCCACGCCGGTTCAGCGGCGATCCGCCCGGCGGCCTCGAGCAGTTGCTCCGCCGTGGGGCGCTGCGCCGGATCCTTGGCCAGACACGCCTCGACAAGCGCGCGCATATCCGGCGGAACACCGGTGGTGTCGGGCTCGGAATGCATGACGTTGTAGAGGATCTGGGGGGTGGAGGTTCCGGAGAAGGGGCTGCTGCCGCGCGCCGCCATGGCCAGGATCGCGCCGACCGAGAACACGTCGGCGGCCGGGGTGAGGCTGCGGCCTTCCGCCTGCTCGGGTGACATGAAGGCGGGTGAGCCGATGACCGAGCCGGTCGCGGTCAGCTGCTGATCGGCTTCCATCGCGCGGGCTATGCCGAAGTCGATGACGCGGGGGCCATCCGCCGCCAGCAGCACATTGGCCGGTTTCAGATCGCGGTGCACCAAACCGGCTCGGTGGATCTCCACCAGGGCCGAGGCCAATCCCGTGGCCAGGAGCCGCAGACCGCCCAGGGTGAACGGCCCGCATTCGTCCACCACCGTCTTGAGTGCGGGACCCGGGATGTATTCGGTTGCCAGCCAAGGGCTCTCGGAGCCAGTGTCGCTGTCGACGACAGCAGCGGTGTACGCACCGGCGACCCGGCGACTCGCCTGTACCTCCCGATCGAACCGGGCGCGGAACTCGGTATCTCCTGCCAGGTGCCGGTGGATCTGCTTGACGGCCACCAATCTGCCCGTCGGCGCGCGGCCGAGCAGCACCCGTCCCATGCCACCTTGTCCGATGACGGCTATCAGCTGATTGCGCCCCAGCTGGCGCGGGTCCTTGGGACCCAGCGGTTTCATGCGATTCCCTCCGCGAAATGGCAGGCGACGCTCACCGTTCATCTCCCAGTGCCGCGTACTGCGCCGCCGCCAGCTGACGGACGTCGCTCTCCTGGTTGCTGAAGACCCGCGCCACGGCATCACCGCGCGCGATCAAGCAGCGGAATCGCCTGGCCTCCTTCAGTATTGTGGACGGCTGCTGTGCCCGATAACAGGTCACACCCGCGAGGCCGGAGACACCGGACATGGGGACGTACTCCAATTGCTCGTCCCCCGACGCCAGATACTCGACCGCCTCGTCCGCTCTCGCCGGGTCGGCGAGGCGGAACAGAAACTTGTTGTGCGATACCGCGATCGCGGTGATCCCGTGGGCCGAGTACTCGGCGAGCGCGTCGGTGGGTTTGCCGACCAGCAGCGCGAATGTACGCGGGCTGTAGACCGCGAAGTCCCGCTCGTCCGGTATGTAATCACCGGTCTTCACGAGCCGGGGCAACAGCTTGTCCGGGTCCAGCCGCAGCGTGGGCAGCTCGGCCTCCGGGGTGGGGGTGAAGGTCTCGAGGTTCGCGAGCTGCGCGCGGTAGGCCTGAGTCGTCATCTCGACGAGCCGCTCCAGGTTCGGCTCGGGCATGCGCGCGTAGATGCGGATGACCACCGATTTCCAGGTCAGCCAGCTGCCGATGGTCGGTACTCCGGGCCGCCAGTGGCTCAGCGCCGTCGGGTAGGCGTCTACCGCGACCGGCACATTGTCGGCGTTGGTCTCGAAATCGGCCCTGGCCATGGCGGCTGCCGCGGCCGCCGCGGTCTGTTCGTCCGGCAGGGCGATGAGGGAGATCGAGAGCATGGTCTCGGTCTGCTCGCCGCCGTAGTCCCGATCAGCGGCAATGGCTCCGAACGCGCCCAGCACCGGGTAATCGCCCAAGGCTGAGCGCTGCGGCCCCGAGATCATGCTCACCACTCCGGTGTGGTTGGCGATGACCCCGCCCCCTCGACCCACCGTCAGCGCGGGGTCGATCTCATCGGCGTACACCAGGTGCTCACCGAGGCGCAGCGACTCCACCAGAATCCCGCGCGCCCGGCTGGGACGGTCGTCGTAGTCATCGTCGATCCGCTCGCTCGAGTAGGGACCGAAATCCCGGGCCGGATCCTTGCTTCCGTCCGAACACCCGGCCGAAACAATGGCCGTGGCGGCGAGCGCCACGGCGGCAAGCCGGTGGTACCGCAACCGCATCTCCCCCTAGGTCCGCCGCCGTGCCAGCGACCGGACTTCCTACCTTTGATCCCCGCCGGAATGCCGACCGGTCCGCGTCAATCTAACAGCAGTCCGCGCGCCGCCCCACTCCAGCGGAACGCCCCCGGACCGAGAGTTCCACGCTTCGCACCGCATTCGTCGGATCGCCGCGTTGCCCCCGTCCGAGATGTGCCGCTCGGACGTTCGGAGCGTCACCCTCCGTTCATATTGTGGTCACCAACCGGCTGTGGCACAGTCGATCTCACTGTGTTGTCGCGCGCAGCGGACGGCTGCCGGAACCTCGGAGGGGATCCATGGCTGAGCGGGTTGAGGTCGATCCGGACCGGGTCGACGGGGTCGCGGATATCGCGGGGGATATTCGGGATCGGTTGTCCGGGATTGCCGGGCGGGCGCGGGCGGCGGTGTCGGCGGGGCAGGCCGCGTGGGGGGATGACGAGTTCGGGAGCAAGTTCGCGGACGGGGATGAGGGGTTCGTGGCGGGGAGTCGGAATATGGCTACCGGGACGGATAACCTGTCCAGCTCGTTCGGGAATCTGGTGCAGGGGCTCACCGAGGCCGCGCAGAATCTGCGGCTGATGGAACAGCGCAATACCGGCCGGTTCTAGGAGGAGGCGTGTACGGCGAAGGCGATGCGGCGACCCTGCTGGAGGGTTTCTCCGAGCAGATGCGGGCCATCGGGGCGGCGGCGCAGGAGCGAGCCAGGCTCACCGCCGCCGCGACGGCCGGTGGCGGACGGGTCACCGTGACCGTCAATGCCGATGGTGCGGTGATCGCTACCCGATTCGCCGATGATGTCGGCGAGTTGTCGTATGCCGAGATCGCCAAGGCGGTCACGAGTGCGGCGCAGAAGGCGGCGGCGGAGGCGGCGCGCAAGACCGAGGAGTTGATGCGGCCGCTGGCGGATCGGCGGGCCAGGATGCCGAAGCTGTCGGAACTGCTCGAGGAACTGCCCGATCTGGAAGATCAGCGGCCCGCCATCCCCGACGCGTCCATGGCACCGCCGGACGCTCGGGAACGGCTCGACCGGGAAGCCGACGCCCCGACATACGCCGATGCCGAGGAATACGAGGAGTGGCGTTCCCGAGGAAATCCCGGTGCGACCGACCGGTCCTGGTGACGATCACGCGGAACGTCGATCGACGCGGCGGCGGTCGAGCGACCCGCGCAGCGCGCCGCGAGCCACGGCGGGCCGGGCACGATCCAGTGTGAAGTTCAGCTGTAGCTCGACCACCGCTACGTCTCTCGATCCGGCTGCCGCGCATGATCGCCACGGCTGCGTCGCTTGATCGCCGCCCGGCCAGCGGCGGACGAGCGGCGCTCCCGCGTAGAAGGCAGCGACGCTACCAGCGCACCAGCGTCGCGGCGTACTGATCGCGGACGGCCGTCAGCCGCTCCCTGGTGAAGCGTCCGGGCTCCCGGTCGTATACCGCTCGGCCATCCGCGGAGAAGAAGGCCGTCGCGGGCACCCGGTTCTCATTCGGCGGCAGGAATTTCAGCACCTCGTCGACCGCCGCCAGCGCTGTCGCCAGGGTGTGCCGGGCGGTGCGGCGCGCCCGACCGTCCAATCCCGCGCCATCGGCCGGGGCCCGGCGGGCACACATATCCGAGTACCACAGCCACACACCGGGGTCCAGCAGCTGCGAAGGATCCTCCGCACCGAATCGCACCGAATCGGCGGGCGGCGGCAGCACCACGTCGGGCAGCCGGAATTCGTACACCCGATGCGCACCGCACTGTCCGCAGTCGCCGGAATAGCGGCTGGCCAGCACACCGTCCACGGTCACCACCGCGCTGCGGAAGACGCAGCTGCCCGCACCGCATTCCGGGCAGGGTTGCAGATCCAGGAACAGCCGTGCCTCGGCATTGGTCCGCGCCAACGGCAAGACATCCGGCACGGGCACTCCCCTCCTCTGACGACCAGGCACCGGGCAGCCTACTGCGGCTCGTCGCGCAGCTCCGCGTAGCGTGCGCGCTCCTCCGGTCGCAGGTCGGTGATGTACAGCTGTCCCGCGCCGCGGCAGATGGGGCAGACCCGCTGCCGCAGGCACTCCGGGCACGGCTGCTGGTCGCCGTCGGCGCCGGTGATCCAGCCCTGCCCACCGCAGGTCGGGCACCAGCCCAGACCGTCGCATTCATAGCACAGCACATAGCCGGGTGTGACCGTATCCGGTGTGCGGACCGGCTCGGGCGCTTCCGGTGGTTCCGGCGTGTAGAGCGCGACGGCGGGAGTGTGCGCGCTGTACAGCACGCCGGGAGCGTCCGCCCAGACGCGAATCTCGATCGTCATGCCGTCACGGCTGCCCGTGAGCACCATGGCGCCGCGCCCGTCGGAGTCCTCCGGTCCGGAAACGCGCCACGCGGCGGCGGTCAGCAGCTCGCTCGCGCGGTCGAGCACGCTCCCGGGATCCGCCGAGCGCGTCCCACGCACGATCGCCGAGTATCGGTACCCTTCCGGCTCGCGCCAGTCGGCGACCTTGGGTTCGGCGGGCATGAAGAGATCATCGGCCGCCTCGGGGGTCAGCCGGGCGACGAGCTCGGTGAGCTGCGCACGCAGGGCCTGACCCAGGCGGTCGAGCTCCTGTCGCGCTCCCGGAATCTCGCCCATGCCATCTCCTCCGTCGGGAGGCTATCACTAACGGTGTTCATGTTGAGTTCACCTACCCGTTGTGGCACAGTCGATCTCGCCGAGATCAACACGACACCGTCCGAGGATATGTGTGGCACTTCAGTTTCCGTCATGGCTGGAGTGGCTGGAATGGCTGGTCGGAGCGGACTGGCCGCACGGTAACGAAGACCTCATGTGGCAGATGGGCCGCGACTTGCAGGCCGTCGCGGATGAGGTCGACGCCCTCCTGAACGATCTGGACGATCTCGTTCGCGGTGTCGGTGACGCCTACCCCGACGGTACCGGCGGCGACAAGATCCTGGAATGGCTGAAACCACTGCGCGAGGGTGAGGGGTCCGAGGAGCACGGGTCCATCGGACAACTCGCCGAGCACTACCGTTCGCTCGCCGCGGCGGCCGACGGCATGGGCGACGAACTCCAGGCCGCCAAACTCAGTTTCTACATCGCGGGCGGCTGGCTGCTGGCGGAACTGGCCTGGGCCGCTGCCGCCGGGCCCGCCGCGCCACTGCTGCACGGCACCATCTTCGCCATGGCTCGGATTACGTTCCGCAAGCTCGCGGAACGGCTGGCCCTGCGCATCACGACCACCCTGGGCAGGCACATCACCAAGCCGGTGCTGCAGCGTGTTCTCCCCAAACTGGTCTACGAGATCGGCCAGGAGGCGCTGGTCGAGACCGTGCAGGGCGTCAGCGAAGAGCTGCTGGTGCAGGCCATTCAGAACCAGACCGGCAGTATCGACGGCTACGACTGGAACAAGGTCGGCATCAACGCCCTCGTCTCCGCCTTCGCCGGTGGGGTGGGCGGCGGCGTCGGTTTCGGTGCTGGTCATCTTCTCCCCACCGATATGGGCGGTTGGAAGGGTGCGTTGAACGGCGCTCTCACCGGCGCCACCGCCGGCACGGCCGGGGCCGGGGCCGCGTGGCTGGGTGGCGGCGCCCTCACCGGCAACTGGGATTTCGATCCGCGCTCGCTCACCGGCGGTGCGCTGTCGGGGGCTGGGCCGAGCGCCCTCTACGGGTTCAGCGGAAAGTCCGATTTCTCCGGCGCGCCCCTGGACTCCACCATCGGCGATGGCAGCAGCACCGGGCCGGTCCCCGGCGGCACGACGCCCGGCCCGACCGGTACCGACCCGACCACCAGCCCGACCGGCACCGACACGACGCCCGGCCCGACCGGCACCGACACGACGCCCGGCCCGACCGGCACCGACACGACGACCAGCCCGACCGGCACCGACGGCGAGCCCGGCACCACCGGCGGCACTACGCCGAACGTGGGGGCGAACTCCGGTAGCACCACATCGGGCGACGGTCCATCCCTGCGCCCGGCCGGGTCGAGTGAGAACGCCCCTACCGGCACCGATTCCGCATCCCGGTCCGGCCGTGATCAGACCTCGAGTTCGGGGGGCGAATCCCCCGGCGGTGGGCAGACCGGGCGATCGATCTCGGAGGCCGACGCGGATGCGGGCGGGCGGTCCGACCGCGCCGATTCGGAATCCTCGGACGACGGCACGCGGGCCGGGGACAAGTCCGCCGGCGAGCCGGGCGGATCGGACTCCGATTCGTCCTCGAATCGCGACGAATCGGACCGTCGCGAGGACTCGCAGCGCGGCGAGACCGACTCGGATCATGCGACGAGTGAACAGGACTCGACTCGCGACGGAACCGAGCCCTCGGGCGCTTCCGACGACCCCCATTCGAACTCGGATACCTCGGACAATTCGAAATCGCAGCCCGGCCAGCGCTCCGCCATCGACGCGCCCGCGACGAATGCGGGATCCACGTCCCCGACGGCCGACACGGGGGCGGCATCGACAGCACCCGTCGGCGCGGGTCCGGCCGCACCCCTCGGTGGCGCACCGACCGGTCTTGCCGGAAGCACGTCGGGCACCTCCGGCACCGCCGCGTCGGCACCGACGTCGACCACCGCATCCACATCCTCCCCGTCCGGTAGCGGCGCGCGCGGTGCGGACTCGACCGGCGCGAGCCGTGTCACCCCAGCGAACGCGGGTCCGACCACACCCCCGGGCACGACCCCGACTACACCGCCGAGCGCCAGCCCGACCGCGCTGCCGGGCACGACCCCGGACGTCAGTCCGACGACATCCCCGGGCACGACGTCGCCCACACCTTCCGACGCGACGCCGACCACACCCTCGGATGCCGCGTCGCCCACACCCTCCCACGCAAGCCCGACCACACCCTCGGATGCCACGTCGCCCACACCCTCCGACGCGAGCCCGACCACACCCTCGGATGCCACGTCGCCCACACCCTCCCACGCGAACCCGACCACACCCTCGGATGCCACGTCGACCGCACCCTCCGACGCGACGTCGGCCACACTCCCGGACAACGGCCCGACCGCGCCTCCGTTGGACGGAGGTAGCAGTGCGCCAAGCCAATTCGCACCGGCGACAGCCGATGCCGATCGGCCGTCGGCGGGTGTGGAGACCCGTGCGGGCGCGGATCGCGGCCCGTACCCGGGCACCACCGGACCGATGCAGGCTAGCCGCACCGGGGTCGAACCACCCGGCACGCTCGCGTCCGCCGATACCACCGTCGATCGCGAGCAGAGCTCACCGGATACCTCTGTCGACACCGCAGCGGTGGTGCCGATCGCGACGCCGATCCCCGGACCGAGCGGCTCCGACGCCACGCCGCAGGGCACCCGCGGCCCGAACCGCTCACCGGAGCACGGCACCGCGAGCCGGGTCGGCGACTTCGACGGCAGCGCACGCCCCGAGGGCCAGCCCGACCTGACGCCCGAGCGCCTGTCCGGGGAGATCGGCAACAATCTGGGCCTGATCACGCCCGAGGGCGTGGCGTGGAACCGGGACCAGGGCCACTTCGTGCTGCCCGACGGCCGGACCGTGACGGTCGCCGTCGGCCCCACCACCGACGGCGCGGTCGCGGAATTCACCTCGCGTCCCGATGATTCGGGCTACGAGGTGCACGTCTCGCTGCGGACACGCGATCAGGACGTCGTCCGGGCGGTCGCCCACGAGCTGGCCGAGATCCGGCTGTCGCAGGATCCGGTGATCGACATCGACCCGATCGCTGATCGCCCGTCCCAGCAGACGCCGCACCTCGACGGCCGCTTCGCGGAGCTGCGGGTGCTCACCGCGCAGATCGACCGCGCGACCTTCGATCCCGCGCGGTCGCGCGAACTCCCGGGGCTGCGAACCGATCTGAACGATCTGGTGAACCAGCTCGGCTTCCACCATCCGGAGCACGCCGGCACCGTGCGGCAACACCTGACCGACCGGCATCCCGAACTCGCGCGGCGCATCGACCTCGAATTGCGGGACGTGCTCGGCGCACGACCGACCATCGACCAGAACCTGCCGAATACCGACCTCGACCCGACCGCACACCTCGACCGCCTCCGGCACCTGCTCGGCGGCGACTTTGTCGACGATGTCGTGCGGGCGGAGCAGCGCGCGCTCGACGGGCGCATGCGCGAGGAACTCGCGCGGCGCGTCTTCGACCCCATCTTCAACGATCCCGCCGCCGCACCCGCGCGCAAGACCGTGAAGACGCCGGAGCTGTTGAGCGCACTCGATCCGATCAACGAGGCGATCAACAATCCGACCCTCAGCGGTCCGGATCGAGCCCAGGCCGTGCACCGGGCCATCGACGAATTCCACAACTCCATGCCCGACACCTTCCGCGACGCCCTCGGTCCGGCGGCGTTCCACCGCATGCACGAGGCCGCGGACGCCTTCGGGATCGGTCCGAGCCGCATCACCGGCGTCCTCGATCCGGCCACGGGCGAGCTCACCGTCGACGGTGCGCAGACCACGCTCGGCGACCTCCTCCGGCAGGTCGACCGGGCCAATCGCGGCGCCACCGAGAACGGGCTGAACCTCGAGTTCGCCGTGATCGTGCACGATCCGGCCGACGGCGCCGCCGCGGTCGAGATCCTGTCGCGGCCACGACCACAACATCGGCTTCCCTTGGCGCAGAACGTGTTCGGTCCGGACAACCAGCCGCTTCCGCATCAGCCTCGGCCGTCCGTGCCCGCGGCGGTCGCCGGTGCGCACACCATCGACGTCGGCGTCGGCCGCAGCGCCTTCGCCGTCGAGATGACACCGGTCGGCGACCGATCCGGTGCCGGACTGGTCATCAAGACCGAACTCGCCTCCGATTTCGCCGTGGCCGGGCAGCGCCGCCGCAATCTCGGCATTCTCGACCCGGGACCGCTCACCGAACCGGGCACCGTCATGGTGTTCGGTGACCTGCTGTTCAGCGGCCACGTACTCGGCGACGGCACCACCGGCGACGTGGCACGGATCTACATCAACAATGTCAGCGCCAAACTGCCCGATGCCGCCTACGATGCGCTGGCCGCCGGACTGGCGAACACACTCGCGCCCGGTGGCAGGATCGAGCTGCAATGGGATATGAAGCCGGAGAAGCCGATCGAGAACGGCGGCCGGCTCGGCGACCGCGGGCACATCGACGGCGACAAACTGTGGGAGGCGATTCAGCGCCGCTACGGCGACACCGGCGGCCCGTTCCAGCTGGCCGAACGCACCGAGTTCCCCCCTCCGGGCAATGACGACTACGACTACACCATCGACGCCGGAGCCAGCAATACGCTCGACGCCGGAAAGATGGCGCAGTTCGTGCCGCCGCGCCCCGACCACCGCATGGCGATCGTCTATCACCCCGATGGCACGCAGGCGACGGAATCGGTTGCCGACCAAGCGAATTCGCAAGACATCCGATCCACCGACGCGGATGCGATGCCCGCCGCCACGCGCTACGCCGAGCCGACTCCCGCCGGTGTCTCGCACCATCGCGGTGATCCGGTCCTCGGCGACCTGCCCCACCGGGTGCCGCCGGATCCGAATCGCTTCACCGCCGACGTCCACATCACCCCGGACGGGCACGCGCGCATCGGCGACGACCGCTACGCACCCGCACAGTACGGCGATCTGCTCCGCCGAACCGGTTGGGACGGAAGCACTCCCATCCGCCTCATCGGCTGCGACGCCGGTTCGAACACCTTCGCCACCCGACTGGCCGAGCATCTGGGTGTGGACGTGCTCGCGCCCACGGCACCGGCCTGGACCGACTCCGCGGGCCGCGTCTACACCGCCACTGCCGAGATCGGTCCGGACGGCAACCGGCGGCCCCGCATCCCACCGGACGGGCTATGGCAGACCCATCATCCGGACGGCACCACGACACCCGCCACCGCGGACGGTTTCGCACCCGGTACCCGACCGGAGGACCCCCGCGGCCTCGACCCCGACCAGGCGCGCGACCGCGCCCGCGATATCCCGGACACGACGCAGCGGCGCGAGGACTTCCGCGAATTGCGGGACGAGAACCGGGAGCGACGCCTCGAAGGCTTCGGATCCGTCCAGGAACTGACCCAGCGGAACCCCACCGTGGACGAGGTCCGCCGCCCCCTGGACCGCACCCTCACCACCGCTCGCTACCGTGACGCCGAAACCGGCACCGCCACCGATTTCTTCAACTACAGCGGCGTGACCCACGACTGGGCTCCCGCGTCGGACGCACCGCCCCGACCGCCCAAGGGCCAGCGCGTCTTCGAGACCTTCCACGCCACCTCCTACGATCCGGAAACCGGCGTGCCGCGCCCGGGCGAGGGCACCGACCGCGCCAACGACTCCGAACCGAAACTGTTCGAGGACCTGCTGCGGCACCAGTTGGAGCAGTACAGCGGCCTGCCCCGCGAGGATGTCGAGCGAGTGCTGAACGAGGCCGTCCAGGCGGTGGACACGGCCGCCAAGGCCGAATACGCCGAGGTGCGGAAGACGTGGCTGGAGATCAACCGGTTCCTCGTCGAGGACAACCGCGAGGCGGCCCGGGAAGCCGCCGCCAACGGCACCCCCTACACACCCCGGACCATCCGGGACGCCACGGTGCACGAGTTGGTGAACGACACCGATCTGCCCTGGGAGCTGGTGGACCAGGTCGTTCAGGACGCGCAGGAGGTGCACAAGTCGGCCGTTCCCGATATGCGGCCGGGCCGTGCGGCCGAGGAGCAGCGCACCCGACTGCGCATCGAGCTGGCCATCGACGAGCTCAATGCCCGCGCCGGGGCCGCGGCCACTCGGGAGGGCCGGGCCCATACCCCGTTCACCGCCGCGGATATCACCGGTGACCTGCGACTGGTCATCGACCTGCCGTCCGCTCGGACGCACGATATGCCCGAGCGGTTCCAGATCTGCTTTTCGTGCACCAACCTGCTCGAGGTGTATCAGCGCATGTTCCCCAATATCCGGTTGGAGGCGGTCAACCTCGCGCTCGATAGGTTGTATCCGTTATGACTCGATCACAGCAGGCAGCGCGCGAGCGGATCCGGTCCGCCTTCGAGGAGGTGCTCGCGCAGGGATTGCGTCGGGATTCGGTGCGGGGCGCCACCGCGGCGGAGATCACGCGATACGCCGACCGGCAGCAGGTCGCGCACGTTCCCGCCGCCGTGCACGAGGTGTTCCAGCTGATCGGCGGCGAGCCTGGATTATGGTTCGACGGAACCGATTTCGGCGTCGAGAGCGGTATCGACGACACGGTGAAGCGCGGTGTCGTCGGCCAGCTCCTCGACCGGACCGAGCAGCAGATGCGCGACCCGGCGGGCATGTTGGTGTTGTCGGCGCATCAGGGCTATCTGTTCCACGGGATCGACGGGGCGGACCTGGCATTGGACGACCCGCCGGTCTGGGAGATCGGCGAGGGCCGGGCGGTGCGCCGCTGGGACTCGACCACCGCGTGGTTCACCGAGATGGAGCCGCTCGTCGAAAGCCGGCGCCGGGAGCTGGAACGGTACGACCGCGAGGGGCGGCCGCGCCCGTCCTGGGCCCGGTTCATCCTGCCGCGCACCGCCGGCACACCCCCGGACCTGGATCCGGACCCCCGGATCGGCGAAATCGTCGAGCGGGTCTTCGCGGCGGGACTGCGCCGGGATTCGGTCGTCGGCGCGTCCGACGCGGCGATCGACCGCTTCGCCGCCGCACAGGGCGTGGAACGGGTGCCGACCGCGGTGCGCGCGATGCTGCGGCTGCTCGGGGAAAGCCCCGGATTCTGGCTGCACCCGATGACTTTCGGCGTCCACGGTATCGACGGACCGTTGAAACGCCATGTGCTCGAGGTGGTGGGCGGTATGGACCATGGGCTGCGCGATGCCGCCGGAATGCTCGTCCTGGCCGCGTATCCGGGTCAGACATACCACGTCGTCGACGGTGTCGATCTCGTCGACGAGGACCCACCGGTCTGGGAGATCGGCGAGGGTGAGCGGACCCGCCGGGTCCGTGCGATGTGGGGCAGCACCACCGGCTGGCTCGACGCCATGGCACCCGATGTGCCGCGCGCACGGCGCACGGTGCGCCGCGCGGTGGAGCAGGGACGTCCGCTGCCCGAATGGGCGCGGTTCATCGAGGAGGCAACGGACCGATGAGTCGGCAATCCAGCCCCCGCCTGGCGCGGGTGTACGACGGGCGCGACGGCGACGGCCGCCCGCACGCCGATCGGGTGGCGGTGGACCCCGGCGTCTTGGACGCCGTCCTCACCTATCTGGAGGCGGCTCCCGTGGTGCTGGCCGCGCGCGGCTTCGACGTGGACGAGTTCGCGCCGCGAGAACGCGACGTGCCGTTGAACTTCCGTACCGACGGCGAATGGGTCTGGGCCGGATCGGTTCCGCACTATCTGCGCAAATACGGGCTGCCACCGGAGCCGGACCTGCTGGCGCATATGGCGGACCGCGGATTCCGGATCGGCGAGGTGGCCGAGGCCGCCAAGGACCGCGCGGTGGAGCTCGTCATCGGCGGGTGAGCGGCGGCCCGCCCGACCGAGCGCACTCCCGCCGGTCGATGGGGGTGCGCTCGGTCGACGGCGAACCGTCCGGATTCGACACCGGCCGGATTCAGCCCAGCGTCGAGATGGCGGAGAAGTCGGCGACGGAGTCGGCCTCCACCCGGGTGAAGGTGCTCACCTGATCGCGCAATGCCGCGGCCAGTTTGCGCAGTTCCACGATGCCGAGGTCGGACTGGGTGGTGAAGGATGCGCCGACCGCGGTCAGGGTGTTGGCCGCCTGCACGGAGACCTCGTCGGCTCCGGCCGCCGCCACCGGCAGCACGGGAGCTTCCGCGCGCACAGCGGCCTCCAGGTTGTCCGCCAGCGTGTCCAGGGCAGCCGCCGCGGACAGTGCCGTGTCCTTGTCGAAACGTACAGCGCCCAAGTTGAATTCGCTCATTGTCCCTCCCTTCGACGGCATCCTACAGGGTCAGCGTTCGACGTGCGGAGTCTGCGTCCCCACCGCGCCGACCACCGGGGTCGCGGTGTTGCCCATATCACCCACCACGGCGTCACCGTGTTCGGAGGTGACCAGCTGGGTGCGTACCTCGTGATCGCCGGAGTCGGCGTCACCGGCCCGCGCGGCGAGTCCGGCGCCCGCACCCATCGGCACCATGCCCGTACCGCCCGTTCCCACCGTGCGGGTGGCCGGGGTGGTCGATTCGGTCACGGCAGCGGGCGCGCTGGGGGTCGTACCGGCGGCGGCGCGGGCCCCGGACCACTGGCTCAGCTGCGTTCCCGCGCCCGCTGCGCCGAGTCCGGCCACCGCCCCGACGGGTCCACCCATGGCCTCCGGGGTGGCGAGACCGACGGGCTCCGTCTCGGTGGTCCGCGGCTCGTCCTCGGGCTGCGTCGTGGGCTGGCTGATGTCATGCAACTGCTTGACCGTCTGCGCACCGGTCGTGGCCATCCCCATCAACGGCTGCACCAATCCGAGCAGCTGCGATACATGCTGCATCGGATCCACGCCCTGCGGGGCGTTGGTGACCTTCACCTTCTCACCCGCCGCGGTCATGGAGGCGCTGTGCCCGGTCAGCTCGGCCCTGGTCTTGGCGACCACGGCCGTCGCCTCCGCGGCCGTCTCGGTGGTCAGTGTCAGCACGAAGATCTGGCCCGGAGGTGTCACCAGGAAGGGCGCCGACGCCGCCAGCGCGGTGATGTACTTCGTGATGATGGCCGCCATGCTGGCCGCGCCGGTCGCGACCGTGCCCGCCGCACCGGCCAGCACGGTCTTCTGCTGCGCACCCTGTACCTGGAGTTCGGCCGCGTCCGAGGCAGCCGCTGTCCCCTTCTCGGCGGCGCCGGCCGCGCCGGCACCCTGCCACAGCGAAGACGCCAGCTGCATGATGCTGGTGGCGAGCGTCATCGCCTGCTGCAGGGCACTGGCGACCCCGGACAGCGCCTGTATCGGATCCTGTCCGCCGGTGTCGCCGAGCTGGCCGGTACCGAAGCTGGAAGCCAGATCGGTGAGCGGCCGAGTGAGCGCGGCCAGGTCGATCAGCGGCAGCGGGGGCAGTTCGGGCAGCGGCGGGGCCGGTGGCAGGTCGGGCAGCTGCGGCAGGCCCATATCCTGCAGGATCGAGTTGACCGGCCGGTCCAACAGCGGCCCGAGGGCCGTGCCGCGCAGCGCGTCCAACACGGTGGGGTCCAGCGGTCCCGGCGCGGAGGTCGGGACCGGGTTCATAGCTGCGCGCTGAGGTTGAGGAAATCGGTGCCGGACGCGGCGTCGACCGCCTCGTAGGTCCCGGCGGCCTCGTACGCGGCCACCGCGGTACCGGCGTGCACGGCCGCGAGCTCCGCGGCGGAGGAGAAGTGATTGGCCTGCGCATAGGCGAAAGCCGCCAGGAAATCCTGGCCGATCAAGCCGAAGACGGGCACGATCGCGGCAATGGTGGCGGCTTGGTCGGTGCTGGCGGCGCCGAGCACCGCACCGGCCATGGCGGCAGAAGCATCCCCGTAGCCGCGGATCGCGTCGGGCGTTGCAATGAGATTGCTCATAATGCTCCCGTCAACAAGTTACGTTCGAAATGTAGTCTACGAGAATAAGATTCGCCAGTTCGAGGTAATCTTCAACGAACTTCCGGCGAGCATGGTTAACAGCTGGCGGCCTAATGGTTATTTCCCGGTGGCCATTTCATCGTTGAAGTCCACCACCAGTCGCGACCGTTCCGCGAAGACCCGCCCCGCCGCCGTGGCGCAGGTATCCACCAGGACGCGCTCGAACTCCTCCGGCGACATCCGAGATACCGGGGTGCCGAGTTCCAGGTCGACCAATCCGCCGTTGCCGTCGACCTCGACGGTGATCGCGCCGTCCGGTGAGGTTTCCCGCATCCGCACCGCGACCATGGCGTCCTGCAAATCCAACAGCCGGTTCAGCTGGCCGTTCACCCGCGCCTGCAGCTCGTCCATCGACTCGATCACGCGAATCCCCTCTCATTCCCTGCCTTCTGGTGTATCGCGGAGATCAGACCGGGCGCAACCAACTATCCGGTTCGTCTTCGTAGTCCTGCTCGTCGGCGTACTCCTGGCGCGCCACCTCCTCGGCGGTGGGCAGCCTGGTCAGCGCCAGGTGTTCCGGGGCGAGCCCGGCGGCGCGCAAATGTTCGCGCCGTTCCATACCGGCGCGGCTGGCCGCCTGGCGGCACAGCAGTACGATCTCGCGGGCCAACGGCCCCAGATCGCCGCGCAGTCGGTCGCGGTCCACCTCGATGCCGAGCGGCAGGCCCTGTTCGGTGGTGGTGACCACCACCGAACCCGTCCGGGACGACGCCGTGAACTCGGTCGGGAAGGGTTCGGGGTCGTATCCCATTGGCTGGTCCAGCCTTTCACACGTGTTCGTCTTCGAGTACCAGCATGACCTCGGCCATCCGGTTGTGCAGGGTGGCCGTCAGTCGACCGCGGTCGGCGGCGACGGCTACTCGCGGGTACTCGTCGATGATCACATATCGGCCGTCGTCGGTCAGGTCTCGCCATTCCAGCCGGTATCTGGCGAGGCCACGCGGGCCGAAACGGGAGCGCCCCTGCAC
>NZ_JASCXP010000002.1:0-53279 GCF_030010695.1 Nocardia sp. CC201C | reverse complement strand
GCCTGCGCTGTAGCCCCGACGGGATTTGAACCCGCGCTACCGCCTTGAGAGGGCGGCGTCCTAGGCCGCTAGACGACGGGGCCAGGACTGTTCTTCGATCTCGCGATCTCGGAAGCCCCGCTAGCTTAACCGATCGTTCGCCCAATGCGAAATCGGTGCGATGGGCTTGACCTCAATCAATCTTCAGGTTTCAGGATGGGGGTCGTCGGAGATACCTGAGAACAACAGGGAGGTAAGGGCAATGCGAGCAGTCGAAGCGAAGTCGTTCGGCGGTCCCGAGGTGCTGACGGTGACCGAGATCGCCGATCCGGTGGCCGGTCCGGGTGAGGTGGTCGTCGATGTGGCGGCGGCGGATGTGATGTTCCTCGATGTGGTGCTGCGCGGCGGCGGGGGAGTGGGCTTCTTTCCGGTCGCACCGCCGTACGTGCCGGGTGGCGCGGTCGCGGGCGTGGTGAGCGCGGTCGGTCCAGGCGTCGACGGCGGCTGGGTCGGGCGTCGGGTCGCCACCAAGACCGTGGCCAGTGCCGTCGGCGGCGGCAAACCGGTCGGCGGCTACGCGGAGCGGGCCGTGGCGGAGGCGGAGTCCCTGGCCGAGATTCCCGAGGGCGTGGACTTCACGCAGGCGGCCGCGCTGGTGCACGACGGTCGAACCGCCTTCACCGTGGCGGAGGCGGCGAATATCGCTCCGGGCTCCCGGGTGCTGGTCACCGCCGCCGGGGGAGGCGTCGGAACCCTGCTGGTCCAACTCGCCAAGGCGGCCGGTGCGACCGTCGTCGCTGCTGCTCGGGGCGAGGCGAAACTCCAACTGGCGCAACGGCTGGGAGCCGACGCGGTGATCGACTACACCGAGCCGGGCTGGACCGACCGCGTGCGGTCCGCCCTGGGCGGGGCGGGTGTCGACATCGTCTTCGACGGCGCCGGAGGCGATCTCGGTCGCCAGTCGCAGTCGACCACGGCTCGCGGTGCACGCGTCATCGGATTCGGCAATGCCGCAGGCGGTTTCGCGGATTTCGATGATGAGGACGCGGCCGCCCGCGATGTCACAGTCGTGGGCTTGCTGGAACTCACCAACTCCGATATCGATTGGGAACCGGCCCTCGGCCGCGCCCTCGCGGAGGTGGCGGCCGGGCGGCTGGAGGTCGTGGTCGGCCAGACCTTCCCGCTCGACCAGGCATCGGCGGCACACGCGGCGATCGAAGGGCGCACCGCGGTGGGGCGGACCCTGCTGACGGTGTGAAGCGGCGGACGCCTCACTCCTCCCGCTGCACCTGCCACATCCAGTGCAACTGCTCCAGCCGGGCGGTGATGTCGATCAGCACGTCCTGGGTGACCGGGTCGGCCTTCTCGGTGGCGTCGACGCGCTGGCGGAGGCGGCCGATCACCTCGGTCAGGTTGTCGGTGATCTTGTCGATCACGTCGGTGTCGCGCACCCATCCCGCCGGGAAGCCGGTGGTCGCGGCCTGCTCGGCCACCGTGCGGGCGCGGCCGTCCGGGCTGACGCCGATGGCGGTGGCGCGCTCGGCGGCATCGTCGGTGAATGTCCGTGCGGAGGCGACCAGTTCGTCGAGCGCCAGGTGTAGCGGGCGGAAGTTGCGGCCGGTCACGTTCCAGTGCGCCTGCTTGGCGATGAGCGTCAGGTCGATGAGGTCCACCACGGTGCCGCTCAGTGCCTCACCGGCGATCCGCTGCTGCTCGGTGTCGAGTGTGGTCATCACGGGCTGTTGCACGGGGTTCTCCTTCCTCGGGGGTCACCGAGGAGCTACCCACCTCGCCGGGACCTATGCGACCGTCGTGGGAAGGGCCGTGCGGATCTGCTCGACCAGGTCGGCCGGCGGCAGCGTGGCGTCCAGGGTGATCCCGGACTCGTCGTCGGTCAGCGGCCGCAGGACGGCGAGTTGGGAGTCGAGCATCCGCGCCCCCATGAAATGGCCCTTGCGGGAGGTGAGGCGGCGCTCCAGTTCGTCTCGAGGCGCGGCCAGATGCACGAAGAACAGGTCGGGCGCGGCCGTGCGCAGTCGATCGCGATAGCTCTGTTTGAGCGCCGAGCAGGTCAACACCGCGCCCGTGCTGCGTCGGTCGGCCAGCCATCCGGCCAGTGCGTCCAGCCACGGTGCGCGATCGGTGTCGTCCAGCGGTACGCCGGATGCCATCTTGGCCACATTGGCTTCGGGGTGGAAATCGTCGCCCTCGCCGTACTCGACGCCCAGCGCGTGGGCGAGCAGGGTTCCGACGGTCGTCTTCCCGGAGCCCGCCACTCCCATTACCACGATCTGCGGGGCTTGCGCGGTCATGATTCGAACCCTAGTGCCGGTATCGTCGTGCCCTGGTCATCGCGCGGGGGATAACTAGCTGTTACTCGTAGTCGCATAAACGGCTAGACTGTTGCTACGCTCACGTAGCAACAGCGGTCGCGGGTATCACCCCCGGTCGCGGGTACGACGATGACCAGGAGTATCGATGAAGCTACTTCCGAATATGGGCCGCCGCGCGGCGACGACCGATCCCGGTGAGGTAGCCCTCAACGCACGCAACGTGCAGTTCGACTGGGCCGCGACCGAGCCCGTCTGGATGCGGCGCGAACCGGTCGCCTCCCATGTCCTCAACGCCCTGAGCATGCTGCTGCCCGAGGGGGAGCGCATGTTCCTGGTCACCTTCGGCGAGGCCCTTCCGCTGGTGCGGGACGAGAAGCTGCGCGAGGCCATGATCGGCTTCATCGGCCAGGAATCCATGCACGCCGAAAGCCACAACGGTGTACTCGAGAACGTGCTGAAGACACACGGCATTGACGTGGAACCCTATGTGCGGCAGGCAGAATACCTCTTCCGCAAGACGCTCGGCCCGCGCGAGTTCGACACCGAGGCCGCCGCCCGCCAGCATCTGGTGGAGCGGCTCGGCGTGATCGCGGCCCTCGAGCACTTCTTCGCCTTCCTGGGCGACTGGGTGATCAATGCCGACCTGGAGCGGTTCGACGCCGACCCGCAGATGCTGGACCTGTTCCGCTGGCACGGGGCCGAAGAGGTCGAACACCGCATGGTCGCCCACGACGTGGCCGAATACTTCGAGGTCGGCTACGTGCGTCGCGGCGCGCTCATGCTGATGGTCTTCCCGATCTTCATCGCGCTGCTGCTGCGCGGTACCAAATACCTTGTGCACCAGGACGAGTCGCTGCCCAATCATCGCTACCCGCGGCTGGTCGGACGCATCTTCGCCGCCATGTGGCGGGGTGCGCTGCCCGGTGTGCCGTCGCTGCTGGTGAGCGCGCTGTCCACCTTCAAACCGGGATACAGCCCGGAGACGGTCGGCTCCACCGCGCAGGCCATCGCCTATCTGGCGCAGTCCCCGGCGGCGCGCCGGGCGGCGTCGTGACGGCATCGCGTCCGGTGCCCACCGCCGCGCCGCTCGACCTCTTCGGCAAGCCCCGCAGCGACCGCGCCACCCGGGTGCTGGACCTGATCGCCGAAACCCGGCTGCGCTGGACCACGGTGGTCAACCGGAAGGCCCCGCAGGGCCGGGTGGACGACCGGCGCACGCGGTTGATCGTCACCGAACGCCGCGTCGAGGCGCGGGACAACGACGTCGTCAGCATCATGTTCACCGCCCCCGATGGTCGTGAGCTGCCCGCCTGGCGGCCCGGTGCGCATCTGGACCTGGAGCTGCCCTCCGGCAAGGTGCGGCAGTACTCGCTGTGCGGCGACCCCGCCGACCGGCACAGCTACCGCATCGCGGTGCGGCGCATCCCCGACGGGCTCGGCGGTTCACGGGAGGTGCACGAGGCGCTTCCCGTCGGCACGCCGGTGACCGTGCGCGGGCCACGCAATGCCTTCCCCTTCGTCCTGCCCGGATACGGATCCTCCGCCAGCCGAGTGCATTTCGTGGCGGGCGGCATCGGCATCACCCCGATCCTGCCCATGGTGCGGATGGCGCAGCGGCTCGGCGTGGACTGGAGCATGGTGTACGTCGGACGTTCCCGCGACACCATCCCCTTCCTCGACGAGGTCGAGTCCTTCGGCTCCCGGGTCACGGTCCGCACCGATGACGAGCACGGATTGCCCACGGCCGCCGCCCTTTTGCACGGAGCGGGAGCCGACACCTCGGTGTACTGCTGTGGACCGGTGGTGATGACCCGGGTCATCGCCGAGGCGGTCGCCGAGCGGCCGGGCGTGGAAATGTACTCCGAACGTTTCTCCGCGCCGCCGGTGGTGAACGGCACCGCCTTCCGGGTCGAGCTGGCCCGCAGCGGCACGGTCGTCGACGTGCCCGCCGACAAGTCGGTGCTCGAAGAAGTGCTGAAAGTCCGCCCCGACCTGGCATATTCGTGCCGCCAGGGCTTCTGCCGCACCTGCCGGGTGACGGCGCTGTCCACCGACGTAGACCACCGCGACACCGTGCTCACCGACGCCGAGCGCGCCGCGGGCGACATGCTCATCTGTGTATCCCGCTGCGGCGGTGAACGACTGGTGCTGGACCTCTAGCACCCCACCCCAGGAGACGATCGTGACCGATCAACCGACCATCACCCCGGCGTCCCAGCGGCTGGTACGCAATGACGACTTCGACATCGCCGTCTACGAATACGGGGAGCCGTCGAACGAGACCGTACTGCTCGTGCACGGCTGGCCCGACGACAACCACCTGTGGGATCGCGTGGTGCCGCTGCTGGCCGACCGCTTCCACGTGGTCACCTACGACACCCGCGGCCACGGGCGTTCCACCCGCACCGACCGCACCGAGGACTACCGCCTGGAGCGGTTCGCGTCCGACTTCTTCGCCGTCGCCGACGCGGTGAGCCCGGACCGGCCCGTCCACGTCCTCGCCCACGACTGGGGTTCGGTCCAGGTGTGGGAGGCGGTGTGCGAGCCGCAGGCCGCCGCGCGCGTGGCCTCCTTCACCTCGGTATCCGGCCCCAACCTCGATCACCTGGGCGCGTGGGTGCGCGGGGAACTCTCGCGCGGCAAGGTGTGGGGGCCGTTCACGCAGCTGCTGTCCTCGCTCTACACCGGACTCTTCATGACCCCCGGGGTGCCGCGCGTGGTGCTCAAGCCGCTGGGGACCGAGAAGATGTGGTCGCGTTTCGTCGGGCTGATGAACGAGACCTCGCCCGCGAACATCACGCTCGGCCCCGAGTTCCGGCGCGACTTCTTCGACGGAATGCGCATCTACCGCGCGAACATTCCGCGCCGCCTGGCCGATCCGCGGGAGCGCCGCACCGAGGTGCCGGTGCAGCTGATCATCGCGCGCCGCGATGTGGCGGTGCGGCCCGCCGGTTACGACAACGAGCAGGACTGGGCCCCCACCCTGTTCCGGCGCGAGGTCGGCGGCGGACACTGGCTGCCGTTCTCCCACCCCGAACTGTTGGCCACCGCCACCACCGAGATGATCGAATCACTGCGGACCGGGGAGGCCGTCCGCGCGCTGCGACGCGCCGAAGTCGGCAGGCAGCAGCGCGAATTCGAGGATCAGCTGCTGGTCATCACCGGGGGCGGCAGCGGCATCGGCCGGGAGACCGCGCTCGCCTTCGCCCGCAAGGGAGCCGAGGTGGTGCTCTCCGACATCAACCTCGACGCCGCCAAGGAGACCGCGGAACTCATCGCGCGCGAAGGAGGTACGGCACACGCCTACCAACTGGACGTGGCGGACGAGGCGGCCGTCGCCGAACACGCCGCCGCCGTGATCGCCGCGCACGGGGTGCCCGACATCCTGATCAACAATGCCGGGGTGGGCCAGGCCGGGGACTTCTTCGACACGCCCGCCGCGGAATTCGACCGGGTGCTGAACATCAACCTGCACGGCGTCGTCAACGGCTGCCGCGCCTTCGGCAAGGCCATGGCCGAGCGCGGACTCGGCGGGCATATCGTCAACCTGTCCTCCATGGCCGCCTACACCCCGCAGCGCGGCTTCAGCGCCTATTCCACCAGCAAGTCGGCCGTCTTCATGTTCTCCGACTGCCTGCGCGCGGAGCTGGCGGGCAAGGGCATCGGCGTGCACACCATCTGCCCCGGCATCGTGCACACCAATATCGTTGCCACCACCCGCTTCTCGGGTGTCTCCGCCGAGGAGGAAGCCGCCAAGCAGCAGCGCTACGACAAGCTCTACGCGGCCCGGCGCTACGGGCCGGAGAAGGTCGCCGCCCAGATCGTCAAGGCCGTGGAGAAGGGACGCGACGTGGTCCCGGTGACCCCCGAGGCGCACCTGCAATATCGCTTCAACCGGTTCGCCCCGGCCATCGCCCGCTTCTTCGCTGCTCGGGTCAAGCTGACCTAGCCGCGCGGCGCACGAACTCCCGGTGGGTGTCCGGGAGACGGCCGGTCCGCGTTCGCGGATCGGCCGTTGTCGTTCTGAGCCTGTCGTGTCGAGCCTCTCGTGCTGAGCCGAAAATGGTAGCGGCACAGACGGTCACGCCTTAGCGTTCGGGGCATGGACGTACTTATAGCGGCGCTCGTGCTGTTGCTGGCCGTGGGGCTGTTCATCGCGTGGCTCGGGCGGACCTCCGGGGCGCTGCCGAAGCGGAGGCGTCGCCGGAGCAAGTGGGAGGGAGGCAGTGCCGTCGGTGGGAAGGACGGCGGCTATTTCGGCGGGTCCGACGGTGATGGCGGCTCGGGTTGCGGTGGGGGAGGAGGGGGCGGGGGCGGAGGCGGTGAATAGCCGCCGTACCCGGAGCCTCGCGGTTCAATCACCCCGAAAAATGGGTCTGCGGGGTGTCCGCCGGGACTGGTAGCGTTCTGCTATCCGACAGTCGAAGATGTCGGCACCCGGGGGAGTGGATCGATATGGATCTGTTCATATTTCTGGTGGCAGTACTGCTGGTGGGCTCGGTGATCGGGTTGTTCATCCGGTCCAGCAAGCGGAACTCGGAGAAGGCACGGCAGCAGCGGTACAGCCATGGGAGCGCGCGAGCGGGCAGGTCTCGAAGCTCGGGCGGCTACGCGGGTGGCGGCTACGCGGGTGGCAGCGGGTACGGGGGCTGGAGCGGTTATGGTGGCAGTGATTGGGGTGGAGGCGATTCCGGGAGTAGCGGTAGCTCCGGCTCCGGCTCCGGCTGCGGCGGTGGCGGTGGTTGCGGTGGCGGCGGCAGCTGAACCGTCAGCCGCGCCGCTACCGCGAATCCAGCCGTAGCGATTCCTCGATCAGGGCGATGCGCTCCGTGGGAATACCCCACGGCCGCGCGACGCCCACTCGAGAATCCAGATCCCACAGCACGCAGCTCTCACCGGGCCGGGCGACCATCGACCAGGCCACCACGGTGCGGCCGAGCTGCTCCGCCATGGGGTCGACGACCGCGCCCCGGGTACCCTCGCCCTCCGGAAAGTGGTGCAGGAACCGCCCGTACGCGGTGTCGCAGAAGCGCTGATAGCGCAGCGTGCATAGAATGAACCCGTGCCACGCCTCGTCCACGGCGTGGGACGGCATGCCGATCACCTGGTCGTCCCGCAGTGCCGCGCCGCAGCACCGCAGCCACTGCCGCAGACCGGTCTCCACCAGCTCACGCGGCTGCCACGGACAGGTCTTGAAGATCGCGTCCGGCAACTCCAGTGCGTCCACCGCGCTGTTGATCCGGTCGATTCGAGGGCGATTACCGAGTCCACGCAACACGATTCACCGTACGACGGCGCGGCGACGCGGCACCACACGGGAATTCCCGGGGTGGGCGCGGGCCGTCCCGCACCGGCGCTCGTCAACCGGCGAGCTCGGCCTTGTCGCCCGCGCGGTCGCGAGTGGCGTAGAGGCTGGTGAGCGTCACCGTCGTCAGCACCGCCACGATCACGCCCAGCGACGCCAGGGTCGGGATGGTCGGCACGCCGCTCCAGATGTCGTGCGCCCAGTGCAGCACCAGCTTCACGCCGATGAAGGCGAGAATGATCGCCAGACCGTAGACCAGGTGCACCAGCCGCGTCAGCGCCGCGTGCAGCACGAAATACAGTGCGCGCAAGCCGAGCAGCGCGAACGCGTTGGTGGCGAACACCAGGTACGGGTCACCCGTGACGCCGTAGACGGCGGGCACCGAGTCCACCGCGAACACCAGATCGGTGGCCATGACGGCGGCGACCACCAGCGCCAGCGGGGTCAGGGCGCGCTTGCCGTGCTCCACGATGGTCAGCCGGGTGCCTCGGTAGCCGTCGGTCACCGGCATGAACCGGCGCATCAGCCGGACCGACTTCATGGAGTTCACGTCGATCTCGGTCTCGCCGCCGCCGATGGCGTCGAGGATCAGTTTGATCGCGGTGACCAGCAGGATCAGCCCGAACAGCAGGAACGCCCAGTCCAGCGTGGCCAGCGCCGCCGCGCCCAGCGCGATGAAGATGCCGCGCAGTACCAGCGCACCCGCGATGCCGAACAGCAGCACCCGCTGCGCCAGTGCCGCGGGCACGGCGAACGCCGTCAACAGCAGCATGAAGACGAACAGGTTGTCGACCGACAGCGACTTCTCGAGCAGATAGCCGGTGAAGAACTCCACGCCCGGCGTGGAACCCCTACTCGCCCACAGGTATACGCCGAAGGCCACGGGCAGGGCGATGTAGAAGATGGTCCATCCCATCGCCTCCCGCATGGGCACCTCGTGCGGTCGCCGCGTCAGCACGAAATCGAGCACCAGCAGGCCGAGTACGCCGGCAATGGTCAACGCCCACAAACCGGGCGTACCAACGGATTCGACACTCGTGGCGGCGGCGAGCACGGAGAAATTGGACACAGAGACTCCTCGGACATGGATAACCAGCCGAGGTCTCCTTCACCCGCGAGAGCCGCGGGTGATCATCCGGGGATCGCGACGGCGCGATCCGTACTGACCGGAGTGATGCTTGGGAAGTACTCCCCTCGCGGCCGAGGATAGCCGCCCCATAGCCTCGTGTCCAATTTGTCCGATCAGCGGGGGCTGAGCACCACCACCGCGATCGGCCGCGACGTCTGCTTCTGATATGCCGTGTACCTCCCCTTGTTGACCTCGTCCACCAGCGCCCACCGCCGCGCGTACTCCGGATCCTCCGGATACGTGGCCCGCGCCGTCACCGGAATCCGCGTGGTTCCCACCTGAATCTCACAGTCCCCCTTGGCCTTCACATTCGCCAACCACCCCGGCGGCCGCGGTGACCCACCATTCGACGCGGTCACCAGATAATCCTTCCCATCCCGCGCATAGGTCAACGCATTCGTCCGCTCCACCCCCGTCTTCCGCCCCACCGTCCGCAGCAGCAACGTGGGGTTGCCGAACAACAGCCGATGCCCCACCACCCCGCCACTCTTCTCGTAGAGCCACTGATGGGCCCGCAACACCCTCGTGAACATGCTCGCCATCATTCCTCCTGGTCAGTCGCTTCTCGGGCAGAGTTCGAAACCCACCGGGCGCTGTTGAACGAACGCGTAAACTGCGCCATGTTCTCAATCTAGGGGTGATCGGGGGTGAAGGTGTATCAGCCGCGACCGGGCCGGGTGGTCCAGGCATATCGGTTCGCACTCGACCCGAACGCCGGCCAGCAGCGGACGGAAACGAGAGACCGTCATCAGGACACCGCCCGCCCCGTCGGACAGCGGTGACACCGTTACGGACCTTCCCCGGTCGAAAGGCTGGAATGCCGATATCCACAAAGGGAATCGGTAACGGCGGTAGCTCAGTCGGTTGCTACTGGATCGACCAGGTCG
Organism: Nocardia sp. CC201C; assembly: GCF_030010695.1. Classification (NCBI taxonomy): domain Bacteria; kingdom Bacillati; phylum Actinomycetota; class Actinomycetes; order Mycobacteriales; family Nocardiaceae; genus Nocardia; species Nocardia sp. CC201C. The sequence continues at coordinate 43,646 of NZ_JASCXP010000002.1, read as the reverse complement.
AGCGCGGAATCGCTCCACCTGGTGTTGGGTTTGGCGGTTGCGGACGCGCTTGCTAATGTGCCGAAGCACGCCCCTGTAGCTCAATGGGTTAGAGCTGCGGACTCATAATCCGTCGGTTGCCGGTTCGAGCCCGGCCGGGGGCACTTCGGATCGCGGTATCCACCGGGCCGGACCAGCTTTTCTCGGGTGGTTCCGAGCGCTGGTCCTCGGGCTCGATGTGGAGATTCGCCGGGCCAGGCGGAGGCTGTCCGATCAGGCGCCCACCCGGACCGTCGCCCGGCCGCGGTTGATGCGGGCGAAGTGGCCGGGGGACTGGCCTTTCCAGGAGCGGAAGGCCGAGCCGAAGGCTGAGACGCTGGAGTAGCCGAGGCGGTCGGCTACCTGCTCTACGGTGAGGCCGGCGACGAGGAGTTCCTCGGCGAGCATGCCGACGGTCTCGTTGCTCAGTTCGCGGAAGGTGGTGCCCTCGTCGGCGAGGCGGCGGCGCAGGGTGCGGACGCTGATGTCGAGGTCGGCGGCGATGTGGGTCTGATCGGCGACGCCGCCGCGGCGGATGAGCAGTTTGCGGACCTGGCCGCTGACGCCGACGCGGCTGCGGCGGCGCTCCATGAGATCGGCGCACTGCTGCTCGTAGTAGCGGGCGGTGGCGGTATTCGCTTGGGGGAGCGGCATATCCAGTGTGCTCGACGGAATCACCAGGTAGCTGGTCTCGGCGTCGAAGCGGATGTCGTCCACGCCGAAGATGGCCCCGAACATTTCGTAGATGGGATGCGGGGCGACGGTGACCTCCACGCGTACGACGGGGAGTTTGGTGGACAGCAGGTCCTGCTGCACCGTCGCGACGGCGGCCAGGTCCCGCTCCAGCGCGAAGGTGCGGATATCGGATGGCAGCGCCTGGTCGTCGCGCAGCACCCAGAACTCGTCGCCGATCCGGCGGGTGGACAGCCGGGCGGCGGTGAAGGACAGGTCGGCGTAGCGGGTGGCGATATCCACCGCGTGCCCGAAGGTCGGACAGGTCATGAGCGCGAAGCCCAGCACACCCATGCTGGGTGGATGGCACAGCAGTCCGGCCAGCAAACCCTGACCGGGTTCGTCACCCACGCCGCGCACCACATTGCGCATGAGTGCGACCTCCTGACCGAGGGTGATCTCGGCAGTGGGTTCGTTCAGATCGCTCTCCCGGATGCCGGTATCGCGCAGCACCTCGGGCAGACCGAGCCCCCGGGTGCTCGCGAAGTCCGCCAACAGGGCCGCACCGACGATGGAGCGCAATCGAGTAGGTTGGTCCGCCCTGTCCGTGTCCATGGTGAAATCGTCTCAGAATCCGCCCTGCCGGTGGTTCGGATTCGGTGACGATTCGGTCGCCGGTGCGGCCGATATTCGCCGGTTCCTGGCCCATTGTGTGCTGTTCGGGCGTACCCGGCGAACGTACGGTGACTTTATGCCGCACCGCGAGCGGCGGTCATCCGCCCCGGTAGTCGCCCAGTGTGCCCCCGACTCACCCGATCGCGGTGCGGCACTTCCATTCCCGATTCGTCTGAAGTGAGCTGGAATGCCGCATACGAAAACCGTCCGGGAATCTTCGATCACCGTATATTCCCCGGATGATGGCCGACCGGTCGGAACTGTTTGGGTGGATTCGCCCGAGCAGGTGAACACCGCGGTGAATCGCCTCCGGGCCGCCCAGATTCCCTGGCGTGCAATGGGTGTCATCGGTCGCCTGCACTGGCTGACGCAATTCCGCGACTGGCTACTGGACAGTGACGACGCCATCACCGATCTGCTGGCGAGCGAAACCGGAAAGTCGGTTTCGGCGGCGCGGCGGGAATTCGACCTGGCCGTCGAGGCCATCGACTACCACCGCAGCCACGGCGCGGAATTCCTTGGCGTACAACGCCCCCGGGCGCACAGCATGCCTACGCTGGGGGTGCACCTGTCGATCTCCTACCGCCGCTGCGCGGTGGTGGGGGTGATCGCGCCCTGGACCTATCCGCTGGCGCTCAGCCTCTTCGACGCCGTTCCGGCGCTGCTGTCGGGTTGCGCGGTGGTCGTCAAACCGTCGAGTGTGACGCCGTTGACCGTCAACGAGGTGGTGTCGGGATGGGCTCGCATCGGCGCACCGGCGGTGCTCACCGCCGCGCTCGGTCCGGAGGCCGGACCCGCCGTCCTCGACACCGTCGACCACGTGCACTTCACCGGCTCGGCCGATACCGGCAAGGTGGTGGCGCTGCGGGCCGCGAGTCGGCTGATTCCGTGCCGACTCGGGCTGGGCGGCAAATCCACGGCGATCGTGCTCGCCGACGCCGATCTCGATCGCGCCGCCGCCGCGGTGGCCCTGGGCGGTCTCGCCGAATGCGGGCAGGGGTATCACAGCATCGAGCGCGTCTTCGTCGAATCCGCGGTCTACGAGGCATTTCTGGACAAACTCGGTACCGAGGTGGCGGCCTTCGGGGCCGAGGACCCCGAGGACACCGACCCCTATGTCATGACCTCCGCGGCCCACGTCCGATTCGTGGCCGGACAGGTCGAGGACGCGGTGACCAAGGGTGCGTCGGTGCGCATCGGCGGGGCGGGTACGGGCAATCGTTTCGAGCCGACGGTCCTCGCCGATGCCGATCCGGCCATGGCGGTGATGACGCAGCAGACGCTCGGACCGGTGCTGCCGGTGATGCGGGTCGCCGACGTGGAGGAGGCGATCGAGCGCACCGCGCTGCCCTGGTGCGGGCCGAGCGTGAGCGTCTGGACCACCGACGACGCGACCGGCGGGTACGTCCGGGCGCGCCTGACGGCTCCCGAGGTGACCGTGAACGATGTGTCGATACATCTGACGCCACCGGGTTTCGCCAGGTAGTGGGGGTCAGGCGGCTGCTTCGCGGCCGCATCGCCATACTCCCGAGGTGGATGCGGGGAACCGGCGGCTTCGACCACCCGCGCCTGGTGGACGCGGGCATCCGCCCCGCCGCGGCGCGCGAGCGCTACGGTCTGCACGGCCGCCGCAGCGCCTAGCGCACGGCCTGGGTCTGGGTGACCTTGGCGACGAGATCGCCCGCGTCGTCGTGGATCTCGGTCTCCACCACGATGAAGGCGCGACCGGCGTGCAGGGGGCGCGCGGTGGCGGTGGCATAGCCGGAGCGGACGGCGCGCAGGAAGTTCGTCTTGGACTCGACCGTGGTCGTGCCGGTCTTGCCCTCGGGGAGATTCAGGTACGCGCAGACGGCCCCGGTCGAGTCGGCCAGGGCCATCAGCACGCCGCCGTGCAGCACACCGCCCAGGGTGCACAGGGATTCCTCCCAGGCCAGACGGCTGCGCACCAGATCGGGGCGACTGTCGAGCACCTCCACGCCCAGGCGTTCGGTGAACGGCATGGACCGGTGGAAGAGGGCGGTCCCGGCGGTGTCGATCGTTGTGGTCATGACCTCGAGCCTGCCGGACGCGGGTGTGCGAGTCGATTACCTTCGAGGTAATGCCGCCGCGCCGGTGCTCACCTGCGTCGCTGCCGTGGATCTGCTGGATCGGCTACGATTCGAGGGCCGTTCGGTCCAGAAACCGGCCGTGGCGTCGATGACGCATGCCCACCCTGCCCGCAGGGGTCGATCGGAGGCAATGATCTTGTTCCGCCGCACCACCGGACGCCGCACCACCCGGCGCACTCGCCCCTTCCCCGTACCCGTCGGCGGTGCCCGTGCGGCGTGAGCCCTTCGAAAGCCTGGTCGCCGACCGGGTGTGGCCCCAGCCCCGGGTGCTCCTGATCGAGGACGACCCCGCCGACGCCCTCCTGGTGGAGGAGTTGGTCACCGAGGGCGCGCCCGGATGCACCCTGCGGTGGGTGCGCTCGCTGGCCGAGGCGGATCCGGAATTGCGTGCGGGCACGGCCAATTGCGTGCTGCTCGACCTGCACCTGCCCGACGCCCACGGCTTGGAGGCGCTGTCGCGGGTACGCGGCCGCGCCGATGTGGCGGTGGTGGTGCTCACCGGGCTCGACGAGGAGCACACCGGTCTGGCCGCCGTCGCCGCCGGGGCGCAGGACTATCTCGTCAAGGGCCGGGTCGAACCCGAATTGTTCGGGCGCGCGGTGCGATACGCGATTCAGCGCAAACAGACCGAGCACACCAGCGCCGCCCTCCAGGCCAGTCAGATGCGGGCGCAGGAGAACGCCCGGCTGGAACGCGGACTGCTGCCCACCCCGCTGCTGCCCGCGCGCAGTGCCGTGACCGCCGTCCCGCGCTACCGGCCCGGTCGGGCGCACGCACTGCTCGGCGGCGATTTCTACGATGTGGTCGCCGATGCCGACGGCATCGTGCACGCGGTGATCGGCGATGTCTCCGGCCACGGCCCGGACGCGGCCGCCGCCGGGGTGGCGCTGCGCTTGGCCTGGCGCACTTTGATTCTCAGCGGCGTCACCGGCACGCGACAGCTGCGGCTGCTGGAACAGGTGCTGCTGGCCGAACGCACCGCGCCGTCCACCTTCGCCACCGCCACCAGCCTGGAACTGCGTCCCGACGACGGCACCGTGCGGGTGCTGCGCGCGGGCCATCCCGGCATGCTGCTGCGCTGCGGCGACGAGGTCTCCTGGCTGGAGACGCCCGGTGGTCCGGCGCTCGGCTTCCTGCCCGGTCGGGCCGACTGGCCGGAACACACGGTGGCCCTGCCCGCCGACTGCGGTCTCGCCCTGCTCACCGACGGCCTGTTCGAAGGCTGCGTGAACGAGCACGGCGACCGGCTCGGCGAGGACGGCCTGCTCGACCTGGCCCGCCGCATCCGCGCCGACAGCCCCGACGCCTTCCTGGACGCGCTGATCGGCCAGGTCGAATCGCTGGCCGCCGCATCGGGCGGACTCGACGACGATGTGGCCATGCTGTATCTGCATTGGGCCGACGACAGGGAGAACCGCGACTGATGGCATCCGAGCGACCCTCCGGACCGGTGGGGAAGCTGACGGCACAGGCATGGCTGCACGTGGTCCTGGCGAGTCTGCTGTTCGTGGTGGCACTGGCGGCGCTGGCCGTCGCCCAGGTGGTCGCCGAGACCACGGAGGTGACCGACCGGCTGGTGGCGAGCGCGCTGCCCGCGCAGAACGAGGCCATTCGCCTGCAGAACGCGCTCATCAGCCAGGAGACCGGTATCCGCGGCTACGCCATCACCGGCGATCCACGCTTCCTCCAGCCCTACTACGACGGCAGATTGGAGGAAGGCCGAGCGGCCCAGCGGCTTCGGGAGCTGGTGGGCGATCGGCCGGTGGCGATCGCGGATCTGGCCGCCGTCGAACAGGCCGCTGCGGGCTGGCGCGGCTCCTACGCCGAACCGCTGGTCTCGGCGGGCTCCGCAGCGGCGGTGCGCGATCTGGGGGATGTCACGGCCGCACAGGGGAAGGACATCTTCGACCAGCTCCGCGACCGCTTCACCACCCAGGAGGAGCATCTGAACGAGATGGCGGCGACCGATTCCGCGGCGCTGGCGCGGACCAGGACCGTGCGCAACGCGATCCTCGGCGTCATGATCGGGGTCTGCCTGCTGACCGGCATCGCCATGATCGTCCTGGTCCGGCGGCTGATCGTGCGGCCCATGCGGGAACTCACCGACTCGTCGCAGCGGGTGGCGGGCGGCGACTTCGCCCACCGCATCGACGCCCGCGGTCCGGCCGACGTGGCGGCGGTGGCGACGGCGGTCGACGATATGCGCCGCCGCATTCTCGCCGAACTGGAGTCCTCCCGGGAACAGCAGGCCCGGGTGGAGGAGCAGCGCGCGTTTCTGGACAGCCAGACTCTGGAACTGCGCCGCTCCAATGCCGAACTCGAGCAGTTCGCTTACGTCGCCTCCCATGACCTGCAGGAACCGCTGCGCAAGGTCGCCTCGTTCTGTCAGCTGATCGAGAAGCGCTACGGCAGCCAACTGGACGAGCGCGGCAAGCAGTACATCCACTACGCGGTGGACGGGGCCAAGCGCATGCAGGTGCTGATCAACGACCTGCTGGCCTTCTCCCGCGTGGGTCGGGTGATCACCAGCACCGAACCCATCGGACTGGACGATCCGCTCGACCGCGCGCTGGCCAATCTGTCCGCCGCCATCGAGGAGAGCGGAGCGCGCGTCGTCCGCCCGGACCGGCTGCCCGAGTTGGTCGGTGAACCCGTGCTGCTGACCATGCTGTGGCAGAACCTGATCGGGAACGCCATCAAGTTCCGTGCCGCCGATCGCGCACCGGTCGTCGAGATCACCTGCGTGGCGGATGCGGACGGCGGCTGGTCGTTCACGGTGACCGACAACGGCATCGGCATCGAGCCGGAGTTCGCCGACAAGGTGTTCGTCATCTTCCAGCGGTTGCATCCACGCGGTGAATACGGCGGTACCGGAATCGGTTTGGCCATCTGCAAGAAAATCGTCGAATACCACGGTGGTCACATCGGGATCGACACCGACTACACCGGTGGCACCCGGTTCCGTTTCACGCTGGTCGCGGCGGTCGAATCCACCGTCGACCGGCCGATCACCGCCGAAGAAGGAGTATCGCCATGAACGAGGTCGTCCGTCCGATCGATATCCTGCTGGTGGAGGACGATCCCGCCGACGAGCTGATGACGCGAGAGGCGTTCGAGGACAACAAGATCGGCAATACCATGCACGTCGCGCGGGACGGGCAGGAGGCGCTGGACTTCCTCTACCGTCAGGGCGAGCATGCCGACGCACCGCGGCCCGACCTCATCCTGCTCGACCTCAACCTGCCCAGATACGACGGGCGGGAGGTACTCGGCAAGGTCAAGACCGATCCCGAGCTGGCGCACATTCCGGTGGTCGTGCTGACCACCTCGGCGGCGGAGGAGGACATCCTGCGCAGCTATCAACTGCACGCCAACGCGTACGTGACCAAACCGGTGGATCTGGACCAGTTCATGGCCGCGATCAAGCAGATCGACGAATTCTTCGTCCAGGTGGTCCGGCTGCCCCGGCACTGACCGGCCGGGGCGGCCCGGTCACACCGAGAGATCGAGCTCCCCGGCGGCGAGCGCCTCGTCCAGGGTATCGAACAGCGCCACCACCTCGTCCAGCCCCGTCACGTCGATGGGGCGGCGCACCTGCGGGCTGGCTGCCACGCGTAGCCGGGCCGGTTTGGCCGCCTCGGCCGCCACCAGCAGGGCGCTCAGCCCCACCGAGCCCATGAAACCCACCCCCGACATGTCCAGCACCGGCACGCGCCCGGTGGCCAGGGTCTCCTCGAGCACCGACCGCAGGTCGGGGACCGAGGCGATGTCGATCTCACCGTTCGCGGTCACCACGAGCGTGCCATCGTGCTCGTGGACCGCCACGGACAGTGTTCGGGACGTCCCGCTCTCGGTCACCGTCGAGTCCTTTCTCCAGGGCTGCCCAGGTACTGCGCGGGCGGCCGGTTCCTGGCCGCGCGCCATTGCGTGCGTACCCATCCGCCGCGTGTTCAATCCTCCCACAACGGGTCGAATAGCCGTGAGTTGCACGGGTATTGCTACCAAGGAGCGACTAGGACAGATGGTGCGACTCGCCGGCAACGGCGGAACAGGAGGCGGCGTGTCGATGATGATCCAGCGACCGCGGCAAGCGCAACCATCGACGCCCCTGCGCGTCCGGCTGCCCGCCGAGCCCCGCAACCTGGTGATGGTGCGCCGGGCGCTGCGGGACTGGCTGCCGACCACGGGGATGGCGTCGGAACGGGTGGACGATGTGGTGCTGGCGGTGACCGAGGTGTGCTCCAACGCCATCGAACACGGTTATCGGGACCGTCCGGGCACCGTGCATGTCGAGGGCTGGGCGACCCGGTCCGCGGTGCACCTCGTGGTGACCGACCACGGCCGGTGGAGACCACCGCGACCGGATCCGGGCGAGGTGCGCGGCCGGGGCCTGCGATTGGTCCGGGCTCTGGTTCCGGAGGTCCGGCTGGAGACCGGCAGCACGGGGACGTCGGTGGAACTTCGGCTGCCGTTGTCCGGTTGACCGCTAGCGGCTCAGCGCGAAGCCCGGGTAGCCGTGCTCGCGCTCGGTGTCACAGCGGCGGCGATAGTTGCCGAAGCCGCCGATGTAGGGCATGAACACCCGCTTCTTACCATCCACATTGGCACCGATGTACCAGGAATTGGCGCGCACGAACAGCGTGCCCTCCGCCACCTCGGTGAGGTGGGCGGTCCATTCCGCGGCGGCCTCCGGGCGGGCTTCCACCCGGGTGACGCCGGTGGCGCGGCAGTGGTCGATGAGCGCGAGCACCCAGTCCAGTTGCTGTTCGGAGTGCAGCGCCATATTCGCCATCACCGACGGGGTTCCGACGCTGTTGACGCTGAACATGTTGGGAAAGCCCGGAATTCCGAAGCCGAGATAGGTGGTCGGGCCGTCGGCGAAGGCGTCGTGCAGCCGAATCCCGTTCGCGCCCCGTGGATTCACGCGCAGCAGCGCGCCGGTCATGGCGTCGAACCCGGTGGCGTAGACGATGGCGTCGAACTCCAGGAACCGTTCGCCGGTGCGGATGCCGGTGGCGGTGATCTCCTCGATGGGCTCGCGGCGCAGATTCACCAGGTCGACGTGCGGCTCGTTGAACATCTCGTAGTAGCCGACGTCGGTGCAGATGCGCTTGGTGCCGATGGGGTGGTCGGTGGGAATGAGATCGGCGGCGACGGCGGCGTCGGCGACCTTGGCGCGAATCTTGGCCTCGGCGAACTCCCGCACGATGTCATTGGCGGCCAGATCGCTGTTCTGGTCCGGGAAGACCTTGTTGAACAGCACGCCGCCCTCGTTCCAGCGCTGTTCCATGGCCGCCAGGCGTTCGGGTTCGCTCAGCTCCAGGGCCTTGGTCTGGATACCGGTGTGCGGGGTGGCGGCCGGGGCGTAGTAGGACTTCGCGCGGCGTTCGGCGTAGGTGGCGCGGATGCCGTGCTGTTCGTCCTCGGTCCACGGCCGGTTGGGCATGGGCACGCTGTAGTTCGGCGAGCGCTGGAAGACGGTGAGGGCGGCGGCCTCGCGCGCCAGCAGCGGCGAGACCTGGATGCCGGAGGAGCCGGTGCCGATCACGGCGACCCGCTTGCCGGTGAGGTCCGCGCCCGCCTCCGGCCAGCGGGCGGTGAACAGCTCGACGCCCTGAAAGGTGTCGGCCCCCGGGATATTCGGGCGGATGGGTTCGGACAGGCAGCCGGTGGCGAAGACGACGAAGCGGGCGGTGACGGTGTCGCCGCGATCGGTGCGCACCGCCCAGGTGGCGGTGGGCTCGTCGAACTCCGCGGCGGTGACGCGGGTGCCGAACCGGTAGTGCCGTCGCAGTTCGTAGCGTTCGGCCACATGTCGCAGGTAGGCGTGGATCTCCGGCTGCGCGGCGAATCGCTCGGTCCACGTCCAGGTCTGCTGCAATTCCGGATCGAAGGAGTACGAGTAGTCCACGCTCTCCACATCGCAGCGTGCGCCCGGATAGCGGTTCCAGTACCAGGTGCCGCCCACATCGTCGCCCGCCTCGATGCCGAGCACGGTCAGACCCGCCCGCACCGCATGGTGGACCCCGTAGAGCCCCGCGAACCCCGCCCCGACGATCACCACGTCGTACCGGCCGTCCGCCTCGCTGTTGGAGTGCATGCTCGCCCTCTCGCCCATTCGTCTCGAGTATTTCGAATAGGCATATGGTCGAGCGGGTGAGCGCGGCGCCGCGACCCTTCGTCCCACTGATCAGGAGCGCGGACCCGCTACTCGTGCGGCGGTTCGCCGGTCACCACGTGATCGGCGTGATTGAGCCCCTCGCGCACCAGTCGCGCCAGATGACCGTCCCGCAGCCGGTAGATGATCCGCCGCCCCTCGCGGCGGGTGTCCACCATGCCGCTGAAGCGCAGTTTGGCCAAATGCTGGCTGACCGCGGTGCGATTGGCCCCGACCGCCTCGGTCAGCGCCGTCACATCGGCCTCGGACGCGGCCAGAATCCACAGGATGTGCAGCCGGGTGGGATCGGAGAGCATGCGGAAGGTCGAGGTCGCGGCATCGAGGCGGGCCTGGTCCGGCGCGATCGGATGGCTGAGGCTGGCAGCGGATTCCGCGGCCGGAATACCTTTGCGCGCCATCAGCTCACCTTCCTGCCGAGACCGGCCCTCCCGTGCCCGCCGGTGCGGACACCGGCCACAACCGGGCGGTCGCCATAGCCGCAAGTGTAGCGATCGCCGCCAGTACGGCCGCCGCCACGAACAGCCCGCCGGCCGGATCCGCCCAGGCCGTGCCCGGTCGACCCGGGATCAACCCGGCGGTGAGCGTACCCGCCCACCCCGCGATGGGGTAGGTGAGCAGGAACGCCGCGTGCGACAGTGAGAACTGAGCGGTGAACACGGCCGCCCGGTCGCCGGGTGGGGATCCCGCCCGCAGCAGCCGGGCTGCCGGTGTATTCACCAGGGAGGTGCCCGCCCCCAGCGCCATCCAGGTGCAGGCCAGCAGCGGCCAGTCGAACAGCGGTGTCAGCGCGGCCGCGGCGGTCGATCCGGCGGCGAGCAACCGCGTCCCCGTGAGCATGAGCCGCCGGTCGCCGAATGCCGCCAGCAGGCGGGGCGTGGCCACGGCCACCGTCAGGGAGCCGAATCCGAAGCAGCCCAAGGCCACCGCCACCCCGGTCGCCGTTCCGTGCAGCAGTTCCCGCACGTACACGACGGTGTTCACCACGACCAACGCCGTCGCCGCGGCCACCGCGAGATTCATGACCAGCAGGGCGCGTAGCGCGGGCAGGGCCAGCATGGCCCGTGCGCCCGCGGTGATCCGGCGGGGCAGCGACTGTGCCGTCGGCACCGGGGTGAGCCGGGGGAGTGCGGTGCCCACCACCATGGCGGCCGATACCACGAAACCCGCCGCGGTCCCGAGGAACAGCAGGTGGTAGCCCAGCACAGTCAGCAGGGCGGCGGCCAGCGCCGGACTCAGCAGCGACTCCAGGTCATAGGCCGCCCGGGACAGCGACAGCGCGCGCGTGTACTGCCGCTCCTCGACCAGGATCGCGGGGATCACGGCCTGGAAGGCGGGCGTGAAGGTCGCCGAGGCGGCCTGCAGGACGAAGATCAGCGCGTAGATCTGCCACACCTGCGTCACGAACGGCAGCAGCAGCGCGACCCCGGCCCGCACCGCGTCCGCCGAGACCAGCAGCGGTCGGCGCGGCACCCGTTCGGCCAGAGCCGAGATCACCGGGGCCACAAAGACATACGCCACCATTTTGATGGCCAGCGCGGTGCCGAGCACCGCGCCGGCCCGACTGCCCGCGATGTCGTAGGCCAGCAGGCCGAGGGCCACCGTGAGCAGGCCGGTACCGATCAGCGCCACCACCTGGGCGGTGAACAGCCGGCGGAATCGCCGGTGCCGTAGAACCTCCATCACGCCGCCCACTATAAGCCAATGAGTGCGCAGTTGTGCACATGATGGCATGTTGTGCCGCGCGGTGCTGCCCCCGCGCGGGTCGGGGCGATATCGCTCGGTGCGATGGTGGGACGCCCTATCCTCGCCCTATGGGGAGGATCTCCGCGGTCGGCTACCTGATCGCCCTGACCGCCTCCGTCCTCGCGGGCTGCGCCGAATCCGATACGGCCCAACCGGTCTCGGAGCGCTCAGGGGTCGCCGAGGTGCGGCAGCCGCGGACGGTCTCCCGTGCGCCCGCACCCGACGGGCCGCCCGCGTGCGGCGACCTCGGTGTGCCCGCCGACTCGCCGGACTGCCGCCTGCGCTCCCGCGATCCGGTCGGCCTCGCCTACACGGTCCGGCGGACCACCGTGGACGGGCGGACCGACGCGACCATCGAGGTCACCGGGCCAGACGGCACCGCCACGCAGACACTCGCCGAGCACGATATCCGGCATCCCTCCGATCCGAGCCTGCGCGATATCGACGGTGACGGTCGCGAGGAGCTGATCGTCCCGCTCCACCTCGCCACGCCGAATACCCGCTACGCCGTCTATCGCGCGTCGGGAGCGGCCACCGAGCTGCGGCGGGCCGGTGAACTCACCGGCGTCGCCATCGACACCACCGCCGACGGCTACGTGGCGTCCACCGCCCGCGACGCCCAGCTGAGCTGGTCGGTCGGGTTCTGGCGCTTCGCGGACGACGTGTTGATCCCCGTCGTCACCGCCCGGGTGCGCCTGGACACCGACGGCACCCGCATCACCGACAGCACATGCACCGTGGTGGACGAGGGCGGATTGTCGGACACCGAGCTGCCCTCGCTGGTGGAGGCACGGGAACGGTTCTGTACCGAACCGGTGGTACTACGTATTCTCCGGGGCTGAATATCCGGGCTGGATTCGGTAATTCCCCGGATGTGACCTCATCCGTGCGTGGATGAGGATGGACATCACAACAGAACAGGCTTCCTCGGCATACCGCCGACGTGGCCGCCGGAATCGGAGGACCACCGCCTCGCCAATGACGTCGAGGCCAGCGCAATGGGGCGCGACCGTCTAACGATCCAACCGGTTGGTTACGGGCGGTTGCCGGGACCGCCGAGCACAACTAGATACGAGCGCCCTTGGAGCGATTGCAGGCGCGGCACAGGATCTGCAGATTCGCCGCACTGGTCGCCCCACCCCGGCTGAGCGGGATGATGTGGTCGAACTCCAGATAGTGGCTGTCGCCGCACTCCACGCACTTGCCGCCGTCGCGCTGCCACACCTCCGCCTTGACCTCCTGGGGGATGCTGCGGGTATCGCGCTGCCCCGGGGTGAGGGCGAGGCGCTTGGCCACCCGCAGCGCGCCCTCCAGGCTGGCGGCCGTGTAGTCCGGATCGGCCACGTCGAAGGTCGCCCCGCCGCGTGCCGAGGTCGCGGCCAGCACCACGCGACCGTTCTCCGAGATCACCGAGACCACGCGCGCCCAGGGCATTTCGATGCCGGTGTCGGTGCCGACGAAGCGCAGCTTCTTATTGCTGCAGATCAGCCTGCCCTCGCTGTGCCTGGGTCCGCGCGACAGCTGGCGGATGTGGATGGCGGGCACATCCAGGTGCACCTTCTCCTCCGGATCGAGGTGCAGGCCCACCGCCCGCACCACCGGCAGGTCCCCGGCCCGCAGCCGGGACAGCGTATGCCCGCGCTGCATACGCCGCCGCAGATCCTCGATGAGCGGACCGGTCAGGGCCAGTTCGCCGACCGCCGCGTCGAAGGCGTCGCGCTCGGTCTGCTCGATGACCCCGTCGGCGAAGGCGAACGCGACCAGGCGTTCCACATGGTCGTGCCCGACGGGCCGCAGACGTTCCAGCCCCAGCGCCTGCTCGATGCGCTGATAGCGCAGCGCCGTCCACAGCGCCTCCCAGTCCGCACCGTGTGTCCCGGTCGTCCGCAGCACCCGTGCGGCTCGCTGCACCCAGCCCTCGAGATACTCCTCGATCCGGTCCGAGCACTCCCGGCACGGGGCGGGCCGCCCGAACAACCGCCAGCGCCGCGTCCGCCCGCACCGCGGGCAGTGCCGCGCGTCGGTGGACGGCACCGGTCGCACGGAACTGGTCCACTGCGCCGCGTCCCACCAGCGCAGCCGTGCGGGGTCCTCCGGATCCACGTGCCAGTCCGCTCGCTCCGGATGCGGCGGTGGCAGCAGCAGCGGTGGAATCTCCCGGGCTTCCCGCTCCAACGACAATCCCGGCCGCATCCGCCGCTCCCACGGCGCGGAGCCCCCCGCGGGTGCCCCGGCCAGCTCGTGGCGCGCCGCGGCGGCGGCATCCGTGCGTTCCGGCGCGTCCCCGGCATCGTCGACCTCGACCCCGAATTCGGTGACGATGCCCGCCAGCCCGCTGGCCCAGCCCTGCGCGATGGCGCGGAAACGCCACTGCCCGTCGCGGCGGTAGAACTCGCCGAACATCATGGCCCGCACCGATTCCGCGGCATCGATCTCGAACCAGGCCACCGGGCGGCTGTGATCGAAGACGGTGAGGACGAGACCGGGGATCTCGGTGAAGGAGTCGGCGTCCACGGAGCCGGTGAGGACGATGCGCGTGACGTCGGATTCGGTACGGGGGAGGGAGACCGACAGGCGCGCGGTGCCGGGGGCGGGCGCCTGGTCCAGGGTGACCGCCTGGGATATGTGGCGGGGCGCGTTGAAGAAGACGAAGTCCCGGTCGGAGCGCACCCGGCCGCCGTCGGCGAGTAACAGGGCGTGCGCGTCCACCTCGTGTTCCGACTGCCACGAAAGGACAACGGTCAGAAGCGATGTCGGCACCGGCGCATGGCCACCCCTGATCAGTTTCATCGTGATCGAACTATGCCATGTCGCTCCGACACACCACCCGGCCGAATAGAACCGGGCGGTCTTACATGTACTTTCGCCGCCGCTCCGGCACAGTGGAGGCATGACCACTCCGAAGGACCCCGGCAGCAACCCGAAGGGGTCCGGCCGCAAGGGCCAGCAGCGCGCCGCCAGCCCCGGCGACCTCATCGCCGCCGCCCAGTCCGCGGTGGAAGCGGCCCAGCACGCCGCGGGCCAGGTCCTCGACGCCGCCCAGCTCACCGCCGGTACCGCCTTCGACACCGCGGTGCGCCTCCCGCCGGCCTCCGTGCAACTGGCCGCCCAGCTCCCCGACCTCATCGAGAACCTCGCCACCGCCATCGACCGGCTCAATGCCACCATCGACCGTCTCGACCGGACGCTCGCACTGGCCGATCCGGCCTTCGCCGCCTACGACCGCCTGCTCCCGCGACTCGAGGCCATGATCGCGTTCGGCGAGGACGTCTTCACCCGGCTGTCCCGACTTCCCGGCGTCTCTCTGCTCGGGCGGTTCAGTGCTCCCCGCGAGGATGCCGAACCCGCCCCGCCCGAACCGAAGTCGCGTCGCGACCGGCGGAAGTAGGCGAGTTCGCCGCGACCGGTCGAGCCGCCCTCAGGCGGAGGGCAGCGGTGCGCGCGGTGCGACGCCGATACCCGGCAGGGCGCGCAGCGCGGCGGCGGCCTTCCAGACCATCTCGTGGTACTCGGCCTCGGGATCGGAGTCCAGGACGACGGCCCCGCCCGCGCCCACCCGCCAGCGGCCGTGCTGGCGCACCGCGGTGCGGATGACGATATTCAGATCGGCGGTGCCGCCCAGACCGAGGAAGCCGATGGTGCCCGAGTAGACGCCGCGGGCCTCGGTCTCGAGGCCGTCGATGATCTCCATGGTGCGCAGCTTCGGTGCCCCGGTCATGGAACCACCGGGAAAGCAGGCGCGGACGCAGTCGATCACGTCGTGGTCGGCGCGCAGGGTGCCGCGAACGGTCGAAACCAGCTGGTGCAGAGTGGTATACGTCTCGACTGCCATCAGCTTGGGCACGTGCACGGTGCCGATCTCGCACACCCGGCCCAGATCGTTGCGCAGTAGATCCACGATCATGAGGTTCTCCGCGCGGGTCTTCGGGCTGCTGGCCAGTTCCGCCGCCAGCTGCTCGTCCTCGGCGGCGGTGAGCCCACGCGGCGCGGTGCCCTTGATGGGCTTGGACTCCACCGTGCGCGTGCGGTCGATCTTGAGGAAGCGCTCGGGGGAGGAACAGGCCACCTCCAGTCCCGGGAAGCGCAGGAAGGCCGCGTACGGGGCGGGATTGCCGCGGCGCAGGGTGCGGTAGACGTCGAGCCCGTCGGAATCGGCGGGGAGATAGGCGCTGTCGGTGATGCAGATCTCGTACGACTCGCCCGCGCGCAACTGCTCCCGGCAGGCCGCGACATCGGCGAGATACCGTTCCCGCCCCCGGGTCAGCAGCGGCGCTACCGTCCGCTCCTCCGCGACCAGGTCCAGGGTGGGCGGGTTCTCCCAGGTGGGCAGGGCGGCCACGACGGCGCGCGTGGCGGTGAGCCAATCCCGCGCGGCCCGAACCGATTCCGCGCCCGGCTCGGCCAGCGCCAGCAGATGGGTGCGGCCCGCCTCGTGGTCGACGACGATCAGCCGGTCGGCGAACACCCACTGCGCGTCCGGGGCGGGCGCGCGGTGCGCCGCGGCCGCCCCGCAGTCCGCCTTCATCTCGTAGCCGAGGTACCCCACGTAGCCTCCGACGAAATCGAAAGGCACCGGAGGGAATTCGATGCGGCGACGACGTAGCTCCCGGGACAGATAGTCCAGCACCCCGCCCGCGACCTGTCGTCGGCCGCCCGCCGACTCCACCTCCACGCTGCCCGAGCCGACCCGGTAGCGCACCACCTCGGCCAGCGGTCCCGAGGCGTCCCCGAGAAAGGAGAACCGGTCCAACCCGGGCTCCACATGTTCGCTGTCGAGCCAGAACGCGGTCTCCGAATCCCGGTACAGCCGCAGGAATACCGCCTCGGCGTCCAGGGCACGCTCGATGGTCGTGTGCTCGACCCGGTACTCGACGGTCGCCGCGTGCGTCTCCGGCAGGCGCTGTGCGGCACGGTTTTCCGGGGACACGACGTCGTGGTCTTCCGATGCGGCCGCCGCGCGCGGGCCGAAAGCAGCGGTGTGTCCGCCGAGTCGACGATCGGAGCCGGACCGTGCCGCGCCGGGGCTCGCGACGTGGCCCCGGCCGGGGGCACGGACGCCGGCCGCCTCCGTCAGCCGCGCGAAGTTCCGCAGCAGCGCGCGCCCGTACTCACTCGCGACGGACTCCGGGTGGAACTGCACCCCCCACTGCGGCCGGCCGCGATGCCGCACCCCCATGATCACCCCGTCCGGCGTGGTCGCCGTGACCTCGAGGGCTTCCGGCAGCGGCCGCGCCGCGCACAGCGAGTGGTACCGCACGGCCGTGAAGTCCTGCGGTACGCCCGCGAACAGATCCCGCCCGTCGTGAGTGACGCGATCGGGATAGCCGTGCCGGGGTTCGGGAGCCCTCGTCACCACCCCGCCCGCCGCGATCACAATGCCCTGGTGGCCCAGGCAAACACCCAGCAGCGGTAGCTCGCTGCGGGCGATGAGCGCCGTCGAGACGCCGACGTCGCGCGGCACATCCGGTCGGCCCGGTCCGGGGGAGATGACGATGTTGTCGAAGGATTCCAGGTCCAGTTCGGCCGGATCGTCGACCTCGTCGTTGCGCACGACCACGGGTTCGATCCCGTTCACCTCACTGATCAGCTGATACAGGTTGTAGGTGAACGAGTCGTAGTTGTCGATCAGGAGCGTGCGCATTTGCCTGGCAGACTACGCCGCCGGGTATCGAACTCCGCACTTCGACCTGCGTGAACATGGCCACCGCCACTTCTGCTGGCATATGCCTTCAGTTGTGCTGGACGGCTGCGGCACAATGTGGGACATGTCTGAAGTGCAGCCGGTCGCAGTGGATCGAGATGTCGTCGACTTCGCGATCATCGGGAAGTGGATGGATGAGCAGGGCTTGCCCGGCGGGGAATTCGAGGATGTGCGACCGCTCGGCGGCGGCACCCAGAACATCATGCTGCGCTTCCGTCGCGGCGGCCGCGACTATGTGCTGCGGCGCGGTCCCAAGCATCTGCGAGCGGCCAGCAATTCCGTCATCAATCGCGAATCGCGCATTCTCGGTGCGCTCGACGGCACCGGCATCCGCGCGCCCCGGGTGATCGCCGCCTGCCCCGACGACTCCGTGCTCGGCGCGTCCTTCTACCTCATGGAGCCGGTCGTCGGCTTCAACCCGCAGAACGAACTGCCCGAGCTGCACGCGGGTGATCCCGAGGTGCGGCGGCAGATGGGTCTGTCGGCGGTGGAGGCCATCGCCCGCCTCGGCTCCCTCGACCATGAGGCGCTCGGGCTGAGCGACTACGGCAAGCCGGAGGGTTTCCTGGAACGTCAGGTGCCGCGCTGGCTGAAGGAGCTCGACTCCTACAGCGCCAATGCGGGCTACCCGGGGCCGGAGATCCCGGGCGTGGAGCGCGTCGGGGACTGGCTCGACCGCAACCGTCCCGCCCGGTGGCGGCCCGGCATCCTGCACGGCGACTGCCACCTCGCCAACATGATGTTCTCCTTCGACGGCCCCGACGTGGTGGCCATGGTCGACTGGGAGATGTCCACGATCGGCGACCCGCTGCTGGACCTGGGCTGGCAGATCGCGACCCGCCCCGAACCCGGCACCACGGGCGCGGCCCTGGTCGGCAGCCTGGGCGCGGTCGGCGGCCTGCCTACGCCGGAGGAGATGACCGCCCACTACGGCCGGTTCTCCGACCGCGACCTGAGCGACGTCACCTGGTACACGGTGCTGGCCTGCTTCAAGCTCGGCATCGTGCTGGAGGGCACCCACGCCCGTGCCTTCGCCGGGAAGGCGCCCAAGCAGGTCGGCGATTTCCTGCACGCCATCACCCTGGAACTGTTCGAGAAGGCGCACCGGCTGATGGAGTGAGCCGCGCTGTCGGAATCTTGCCGACAGGTGGCAGGAAATTAGTGGCCGAAAAACTTTTGCCAGGATAAGTTTTCGGCATGCCGATCGTTCCCGATACCAAGGACTGGACCTGGGTCCTCGAACGCGCCTGCGCCGACTGTGGATTCGACCCCGCCGCCACCCCCTACGAGGCCGTTCCGGGCCTGGTGCGGGAGAGCGCCGACCGCTTCGCCGCGGCGCTCGAACGCCCGGACGTCCGGGTCCGCCCGGACGAATCGACCTGGTCCACCCTGGAATACGCCGCCCATGTGCGCGACGTGTGCCGCATCATGACCCACCGCCTCGGCATCACACTGGCGGCGGCCGCCGTCCCCGGCCCGGTCATCTCCGGTTACGACCCGAGCGTCACCGTCGACGCGGGCATTCCGATGTTCGCCAACTGGGATCAGGACATCACCGCCGAGGCCGACGATTACGCGACCCAGAGCCCCGCCGCCGTCGCCGCCGAACTCGGTGCCGCCGCCGAATCAGCGGCCCGCGCCTACGAATCCGTGCCCGCCGACCAGCGCGCGCGGGTGGCCCGCCGCAGCAACGGCTCCCAGTTCACCGTCGACACCCTGGGCCGCTACTTCCTGCACGACCTGGTCCACCACGTCCACGACGTGCGCGCCTGAGCCGGAATCAGGCGACGCAGGCCCGCAGCGCCGTGCGCAGATTGCGGGCGCGCGCGTCGTCGAGCACCGCCAGGCCGAGCCGGTTCATGGCGTAGCCGAAGCCGAGACCCGTCGCCGGATCGGCGAATCCGAACGAGCCGCCGAGGCCGGTGGTGCCGTAGGCACGCTTGTCGGTGCCGAAACGGAAAGCGCCGCACGACTTCCGGAAGCCGAGGTGATAGCGGCTGCGGGTGAGCAGGATCAGGTCGTCGGCCGGTACGTCGTCGGCGGTGTCGGCGGCGCCGAGCCGGTCGATGAGGTCCGGGTCGATCGGGAGCTCGCCGGTGCGGGCGGCCGCCGCACCGTACACGCGGGCCAGCGAGCGGGCGGTGCCGACACCGCTGGAACCGGGCAGTTCCTTGGACAGGAACTCCCGGCGGGCCGCGCGCTCCGGAGCGCCGGTGCGGGGGCTGCTCAGCGCCCGATACGACAGGCCGCGCTGCACCGCCAGCTGAATGCCGATGCGCACCGGCAGATCGCGTTCGTAGCGCAGCACGTCCAGGCCGCGGGTGCCCGACAGCGTCGCGATGCCGTCCATCGACACCTGCTCGGGCAGCCCGATGTGGAAGTCCAGACCCAGTGGCGCGGCGAAGTCCTCGGCGAAGACCCGGCCCAGGGTGCGCCCGCGCGGATCCACCCGGCGGATCAGCTCCGTCTGGTAGAGACCGGCCGTGATCGGGTGGTAGCCGTGCCGGGTTCCGGGCCGCCACAACGGTTTCTGCTCCGCCAGGATCCCCGCCAGCCGATCGAGGTCGTCCAGCTCCCGCAGCCGCACCGTGCGGTCCAGCGCCGCCAGCCCGGCCTGGTGGTCGATCAGCTGCCGGACGGTGATGGACTCCTTGCCGTGCGCGGCGAACTCCGGCCAGTACTCGGCCACCGGCGTCTCGTAGTCGAGCCATCCCCGCGAGACCGCCGCGGCGATGACGAAGGCCGCCATGCCCTTGGTGGAGGAGAACACCGGGGCCATGGTGTCGCGCTCCCACGGCACCGAGCGCCGGCGATCCCGATACCCCGCCCACAGATCCACCACCGGTCGGTCACCGGCGTACACGGCCACCGCCGCCCCGATCTCGCCGTGCCGGGTGAAGTTGCGCCGAAAGGCGTCGGCGACGGGGCCGAAGCCGGTGTCCACCTCGCCGTGGATCTGGGGAATCTCACTCATGGTGCAACCGATGGTAACCGGCCGGTTATCACCGGGTAGCGTGGCGGCACGTGCCCGGACTCAGTCGATTCACCGCATCGTTGCTGCGCACCAAACCCGTCGAACAGCTGGCCGCCGACGGCGAGCACTCTCAGCTGCGGCGCAGTCTCGGGCTGATCTCGCTCATCGCGCTGTCGGTCGGCGCGACACTGGGCACCGGCATCTTCGTCGTGCTGGGGGAGGCCGCACCGCTGGCGGGACCGGCCGTGGTGGTGTCCTTCGCGCTCGCCGCGCTGGCGGCGCTGTTCTCGGCGCTGTCGTATGCGGAGCTGGCCGGTGCGGTG
The DNA here is from genome assembly GCF_030010695.1 of Nocardia sp. CC201C. Taxonomy (NCBI): domain Bacteria; kingdom Bacillati; phylum Actinomycetota; class Actinomycetes; order Mycobacteriales; family Nocardiaceae; genus Nocardia; species Nocardia sp. CC201C. The sequence continues at coordinate 23,254 of NZ_JASCXP010000002.1, read as the reverse complement.
CCGGTCTCGGGTTCGGCCTACTCCTACACCTACGCCACCCTCGGCGAGATCGTCGCCTGGGTGTGCGGCTGGTGCCTGCTGCTGGAGTACGGCGTCTCGGTGGCGGCCGTCGCGGTCGGCTGGGGTGCGTATCTGAACGAATTCCTCGCGGGCACCATCGGCTGGCGGATTCCCGACGCGCTGGCCGCCGCGCCCAGCGAGGGCGGGATCGTGAACCTGCCCGCCGCGGTCGTGGTGCTGATCGCCACCGCCGTGTTGCTGGACGGCATCAAGGAGAGCGCCCGCGTCACCACCTTCACCACGCTGCTCAAGATCGCCGTGCTGGTCTTCTTCGTGGTCGTCGCGATCACGGCCTTCGACTCCGGCAATCTCGCGCCCTTCGCTCCGGCCGGGATCGCGGGCATCACCTCGGCGGCGTCCATGGTGTTCTTCTCCTTCATCGGTTTCGACGCCGCCTCGACCGCCGGTGAGGAGGCCAAGAATCCGCAGCGGGATCTGCCGCGCGCCATCGTGATCTCACTCGGCATCGTCACCGTGGTGTACGTGCTGGTGGCGCTGACCGCGGTCGGCGCGGTCGGAGTGGACGAGGTGAGCGGTTCGGGGGCCTCGCTGGCCACCGTGCTGGAGCGGGTGACCGGTGCGGGCTGGCCCGCGACCGTGCTGGCGGCCGGTGCGGTGATCGCCATCGCCTCGGTGGTGCTGACCGTGCTCTACGGGCAGACCCGCATCCTGGTCTCCATGTCCCGCGACGGGCTCATGCCGCGGGTGCTGTCGCGGGTCGGCGGCAAGCGGGTGCCGACCCTCAATATCCTCATCGTCGGCGGGGTGGTGTCGGTGCTGGCCGCACTGGTTCCGCTCGGAGAACTGGTGAATGCCACCAATATCGGCACCCTGGTCTCCTTCGGCCTGGTCAACATCGGCGTGCTGGTGCTGCGCCGCACCAAGCCCGACCTGCCCCGCACCTTCCGGACCCTGGTGCCGCTGGTCCCGGTCCTCGGCGTCGGCATGTGCGCCTGGCTGCTGCTGCGCCTACCCGGCGTCACCTGGCTGGCATTCACCCTGTGGACCGCCTTCGGCCTGTTCGTCTACTTCGGCTACGGCCGCCCCCGCTCCCGGCTGACGGCCGCTGCCACCCCCGACTCGACCGTCGCGCGGCCGTAGTCGCGACGACGATCTCAGGCGCGCCGACGAGAATCTCAGGCGCGCACCGGGATCCGGTGCCGCACGAAGTCGAGTACGGCACTGTGCCAGGCATCGGGCCGCTCCACCATGAGCACGTGACCGGCGGGCACTTCGAGGTACTCCGCTCCGGGAATGTCGGCGGCCAATCGGCGTGCGCCCGCCGGATCGATCAGCAGATCGTCGCGCGCGCCGATGGACAGTGTGGGCACCCGGACGCGGGGGAGGTCGGCGGTGGTGTCCACCCGCGTCACCAGGTCAGCCTGGGCGGCGGTGCCTCCCGGTACCCCCGCGGCGGTCTGCTCGAGCACGGCCGAGAGCTGTTCGGGGGAGAGTGAATTGACGAAGTCGGCGGCGAATCCACCCAGCAGCGCGATCCGCGCGAAGGCCGCCGTATCCCCGGCGGCCAGGGTCTGCCGCCACTGGTGCATGGTGAGCACCGTCCGATGGTCGGCGCGGGCGAATCCGGCGGCCAGCACCAGCCCGCGCACCCGCTCCGGATGCCGTATCGCCGCCCGCACGGCCACCGCGGTCCCGAGCGAATAGCCGATGATCGCGAACTCCTCGGCTCCGGCCTCGACGGCCGCGGCGACCAGTGCATCGGCCAGCGCGTCGAGTTCCAACGGGGTGTCGTCGTCCGGGTAGTCCGACCCGATGACCATGTGGTCGGTCGCGAGCAAAGGGATCAGCGATCCGAAATTGGCCTCGATGCCGCCGCTGGCACCGTGCGCGAGCACGATGGCGGGTCCGGAGCCGGTCACGGTGGTGGTGAGTGGAATCGTCGTCATGGCGGCGACGTTAGGGATTGACATGGATGTGAGGGTCAAGCCACGGTGCTCGGGAACACAGCGCTCGGGAACACAGCGCTCGGGAACACAGCGCTCGGAACCACCGCGCCGCACCCACGGCGGGCCGACGTGCTGATCGGAGAACTGTCGCGCGCCACCGGCGTGAGCCCCCGGCTGCTGCGCTACTACGAGGAGCAGGGGCTGCTGGTCGCCCGCCGGGATGCCAACGGCTACCGCGTCTACCCCGAGACCGCCGTCGCCCGGGTGGCGCGTATTCGCGAACTCCTGGACGCGGGTCTGAACACCGCCGCCATCCACGCCCTGCTGCCCTGCGTCACCGAGACCGGCTTCGCCCACTGCGACCACTCCCGCGCGGTCATCCGGGACGGCCTCGCTCGCCTCGACGACGAGATCGCCACCCTCGCGCGCCGGCGTTCCCTGCTGGCCCGACACCACGACGCGGCGCACGAGCGACACTGAATCCGCACCCGTGCGCCCCCGCGCCGGTGTGGAACTCGTAGGCTCGAAGGGTGCGAGCGCTGGAGCAGATTCGACAGTGGCCGGTCCGGCATGCGGCCGCGGGTGTGGTCGTGAACGGCAAGGGGGTGGTGGACCGGGAAGGGGATGCGGATCGGGTGTTCGCGCTCGCCTCGGTGACCAAACCGCTTGTGGCGTACGCGGTTCTGGTGGCGGTGGAGGAGGGGGCCGTCGAACTCGATCAGCCCGCCGGGCCGGAGGGGTCTACGGTGCGGCATCTGCTGGCGCACACCTCGGGGTATGCGTTCGACACCACGCAGGTGGTGGCGCGGCCTGGGGCGCGGAGGATCTATTCGAGCGCTGGTTTCGAGGTGCTGGCCGACTTCGTGGCCGAGCAGTCCGGGATCGCGTTCGACCGCTACCTGCACGAGGCGGTCTTCGAGCCGCTGGGCATGCGCTCGTCGGTGCTGGCCGGTGCGGCCGGACATGCCGCACGGTCCTCGGTAGCAGATCTGCTGCGCTTCGCTGAGGAATTGCTGAACCCGCGTTTGGTGAGTGCGGAATTGCTCGGCGAAGCAAGCGCAGTGCAATTCCCGGATCGCAATGGAATTCTTCCCGGCTACGGCTCGCAGCGTCCCAACGACTGGGGGCTCGGGTTCGAAATCCGCGACCACAAGTCCCCGCACTGGACCGGAGGCGCGAATTCGCCTCGCACCTATGGGCATTTCGGGCAGTCGGGCACGTTCCTGTGGGTCGATCCGGCCGTCGGTATGGCGTGTCTCGCGCTGGCGGATGAGAATTTCGGTGACTGGGCCCGTGTGGCGTGGCCGACTCTCAGCGATGCCGTCATCGCCGAGTTCGGCTAGGCATCGCGCGGATCTGCCTGGTTGCCACATCGGACACGCGCGGACTCGCGACACGTCGAATAAGTAACACCCGTAACACCGGGCACTCCAGTAAACTCGGGCAACGCCGGCTCGGAGGGTCGTTGGGGAAGACGTCCCCGTCGAAGCCGGAGGTGTTAGTGGTGCGCGCATCGAGTCAGTTCGCCGACGCGACGTCGGGTGTCGTCTACATCCACTCGTCGCCGGCCGCGCTGTGCCCGCACATCGAATGGACGCTCACCTCCACCCTCAAAGCTCCCGCCAAACTGCGCTGGACGGCGCAGCCCGCGGCCGACGGGCAATTGCGGGCGACCATCGACTGGTACGGACCGGTCGGCACCGCCGGTAGATTAGCCAGAGCATTGCGGGATTGGCCGGTACTCTATTTCGAGGTCACCGAGAACCCCAGTGAGGGCGTCGACGGCGAACGCTACTGCTTCGTCCCCGGCCTCGGTCTCTGGAACGGGGCGACATCCGCCAGCGGCGATGTGGTGGTCGGCGAGATGCGCCTGCGCGCCATTGTCGAACAGGCCCGCGGCGCGGGTCGCCACACCGCCGCCGACATCGCCGCCGATATCGACCGTGCGCTCGGCAGCGCCTGGGACGACGCGCTCGAGCCCTTCCGCCTCGGCGGTGAGGGCGCGGAGGTCACCTGGCTGCGCCGCGACGTCGGCTGAGCGCCTGCTGCTGGACGCTCGACAGGGAGCAGTTCGAGAGAGAGGAGTGCGTATGCGAGGTGCCATCGGAGCATCGGCGCTGGCCGGTCTGGCCGTCGCCCTGGTCGCGGTGACGGGCTGCGGTGACGATTCCACCTCGGAGTCGTCCGTCACGAGTTCGACAACAACCTCGGCCACGTCGACCAGGCCCGCGACCCCGCTGCCCGGCGAACCCGTACAGTGCGGAACCGGCCCCTGGGGCCTGTCGGTCGTCGTCTACACCACCAAGGGCCCGAACTTCTGCGCCATGGCCCTCGACGTGGTGAACGAGTATGCGGCACAACGTGATTCCCAGCCCGAGGGGGATATCGCCGTCACCGTCGACAATATCCGCTGGGTCTGCGCCGAACGGCAGGGCGATCCCAATCCGTACCAGGAGTGCGGCAGTCAGAACGAGTCCGCCGACCAGATCCACCTCTACTCGTAGACGACGGCCGCGTGTCGTCCGTCACACAGCCGCAAATCAATCGACGGTCTGTTCGCAAAGTCGATGCGCAAGGCTCGACTGTCTATGCGGACACGATTCATACAATGGGCCATTCCATCCCGCCGGACGGTGCGGACGTCGTCGACGAGCGGGCGACCGCGCGGCCGCCTGCGCCCGATCCTGGCTCTCACCGCCGCGGCGCTGCTCGCCGTCACAGGCTGCGGTGTCGGCGGCGACGACGCGGCCGCCACCACCTACGTCGATGCCAAGTCCTCCGGCCGCATCAAGGTCGGATTCGCCAACGAGGCCCCCTGGGCCTACCTCGACGAGAACGGTGAGCTGACCGGCTACGCGCCGACCGTCGCCCGCGCCGTGCTGAAGAAGCTCGGCATCGACGAGGTCGAGGGCGTGGTCACCGACTTCGGCGGTCTCATCGACGGACTGCGCGCCCAGAACTACGCCTTCGTCGCCGCCGGCATGTTCATCAACCCGGAACGCTGCGAGAACTCCGACTTCGCCATCCCGGACTACCAGGTCGGCTCGGCCTTCATGGTGCCGGAGGGCAACCCCCGCAACATCACCCGGTTCGAGGACATCACCCGGGAGAACGTCCGCGTCGCCACCCTCGGCGGAGCGGTGGAGAACGGCTACGCCGAACAGGCCGGTGTGCCCGGCGACCTGATCGAGCCCATGGCGAAGCAGGACGACATCCTGCGCGCCGTCGACAACGGTGACGTCTACGGCGCCGCCATCCTCGACGTCACCGCCTCCTGGCTGGTGAAGAACAACCCCGGTGCGGGACTGGAGGTCACCCCCTCCTTCAACTTCAGTGACCGTCCGGACGTCGGCACCTTCAACTTCCGACTGGACGACGACGAATTCCGCGAGGACTTCAACCGTGAACTGCGTGCCCTGCACGAGAGCGGGGAGTGGCTGCAGTTGGTGGAGCCCTACGGCCTGACCGCCGCCAACGAGCCCGATCCCGCCATGACCACCGAGTCGTACTGCACGGCCTGATAATTCCGTGTCCGACAATATTCCGATCTATCTGGAGCGGATGCTCGCCGGTCTGCCGTTCACGCTGTGGGCGACGGCCGGCGGTATCGCGCTCACCATCGTGCTGTCCTTCACGGCGGGCATCGCCCTGCTCTCGCCGCGGCGCTCGGTGCGCTTCGTGACCCGCGTCTACGTCGAGGGCTTCCGCGGCAGTTCCGAGGTCGTGCAGCTGTTCTTCTTCGCGGTGGCGCTGCCCATCTTCCTCGGGGTGGCGCTCGGTGCGACGGCCGAAGGGCTGCTGCTCATCGGCATCATGGTGCTCGGCCTCAACCACGGCGCCTACGGTGCCGAAATCGTGCGCGGCGCCATCCAATCCGTGCCGCGCGGGCAGATTGACGCCTCGGTGGCGCTGAATCTGTCTCCGTGGCAACGCATGTGGCGGGTGGTGCTGCCGCAGGCCGTGGTCGAGATGGTGCCCTCGTTCAATACGCTGTTCATCCAACTGGTGAAGGGGACGGCCCTGCTGAGCTTCATCGCCGCACCCGAGATCTTCAAGAAGACCGATGAATTGCGCGCGGTACCGGAGTTCTCGCAGGAACTCGGGCTGATCTACGCCATCGAGTTGGTGTTCTATCTGCTGATCGCGGTGGCGGTCACGGCGATCATGCGCGTGGTGGAGATGCTGGCGGCCCGGCGAGTCGGCCGCCAGGCGACCTGGCGTGGCGTGCGGACGGTGGCGGTCTGATGGAAAAGTGGCAGTGGGACCGGTTTTTCGACGCCTTCCCCTACATCCTCGACGGCCTGAAGGTCACCATCCAGTTCACCCTGCTGGGCTCGCTGGTCGCGTATGCGCTGGGGCTGATCTTCGCGGTCGTCGGCCGCCTCGGTATTCCCGTGATCACCCAGGCCCTCTGGCTGTTCATCGAATTCGTGCGCAGCACACCGCTGCTGGTGCAGATCTTCGTGCTGTACTGGGTAGTTCGCCCGCCGCTGCTGGGCGAGCTGCCGATCGAGACCCAGCGCCTGCTGGTCGGTGTGACCGCGCTGGGCGTGCACTACGCCTGCTACACCTCCGAGGTGTACCGCGCCGGTATCGACGCGGTGCCGCGCGCCCAATGGGAGGCGGCCACGGCGCTGAATCTGCCGCGCACCCGCACCTGGATCGATGTGGTACTGCCGCAGGCGATTCCGCGGGTGCTGCCCGCGCTCGGCAACTACACCATCGCCATGTTCAAAGAGGTGCCGCTGCTGTCCTCGATCGTCGTGCTCGACATGGTCTACCAGGTGAAGACCGTCTACGCCGCCAATACCGGCGGTGCCGGGCCGGAGGCGTGGTTCGCGGTCGGCCTCACCTTCCTCATGCTGAGCTATCCCTGCTCCCTCCTGGTACGAAAGCTGGAACGCCGTGTCGGAAGCATCTGAATCCGTAGCATCTGAATCCGCCGTCGCCGTCGTGGGCGGCGGCTCCGAGCCCATGATCCGCTTCAACGACGTGGTGAAGCGCTACGGCGAGGTGAGGTGCCTGGAGGCGCTCGATTTCGCGGTCGCACCAGGGGAGTTCGTCACCCTCATCGGACCGTCGGGCTCCGGCAAGACGACGGTGCTGCGCCTGCTCATGACCCTGGAGCGGGTCACCTCCGGCGTCATCGAGGTCGCCGGGGAGCCGCTCAGCCATATGGAGCGGCGCGGGAAGCTGGTGCCCGCCGACGAGAAGCATCTGCGGCACGCGCGCCGCCATATCGGCATGGTGTTCCAGCAGTTCAACCTGTTCCCGAACATGAACGTGCTGCGCAATATCACCGAGGGCCAGATCCGCGGCCTGGGGCGTTCGAAGGAGGAGGCCGAGGCGCGCGCCGTGGAGTTGCTGGGCATGGTCGGGCTGGCCGACAAGGTGACGGCACACCCCACCCAGCTCTCCGGCGGTCAGCAGCAGCGCGTCGCCATCGCCCGCGCCCTGGCCATGGACCCCAAGGTGCTGCTGCTGGACGAGGTCACCTCCGCCCTGGACCCCGAACTCGTCACCGGCGTCCTCGGCCTGCTCGCCGACATCGCCGCCGACACAGATATCACCTTCCTCTGTGTCACCCACGAAATGCGTTTCGCCCGCACCAGTTCCGACCGCGTCATGGTGCTCGACTCCGGCCGCATCATCGAGGACGGCGCACCGGAGAAGATCTTCAGCGAACCCGACCACCCGCGCACCCGGGAATTCCTGCACGCCGTCCTCGACCGGGAGTGACCACTCCGGTGTCCCGATCGTGATCGGCGATCTTGGCGCACCAGCCCGTACCGTGGGACATGGAGATCTATCGTCGGCGGCACACCGTCAGTGCCTCCGATCGCGACGGCGGCCACCACATCGTCCAGACGGGATACCACGCGGTGGGCACCCCCACCGCGTACGTCCCCGCCATCACCTGCCGCTCCTGCGGCTACACCAATCGGGTGACCGGCAGCAGACCGCTCAAGGCCGCCATCCTGCACCTGCGCTATCGCCACGACGCCGTCATCGACCTCGACGTCGACTGACGGGCGTCCGGCACGTGAGCGGATCGAGAATGCGGAACGGGGCGGCCTCGCATGAGACCGCCCCGCTTTCGGTTCGCCGTTCCGCTCAGAGCGGGATGTTCTTGTTGTGCTGCGGCCGCGACGGCGCGGCGGCCAGGGCCGCGGCGATGGTCGAGCGGGTCTTGGCCGGGTCGATGACCTCGTCCACCACGCCGATGGACAGGGCGCGGCCGACACCGCCGGCGATGGCCTCGTGTTCGGCGGTCAGGCGCTCGAGCAGGGCCTCGCGCTCCTCCTCGGGAGCCGCGGCGAGCGCCTTCTTGTGCAGGATGCCGACGGCGGCCTTGGCGCCCATGACCGCGACCTCGGAATCGGGCCAGGCGTAGACCGCGGTGGCACCGAGCGAGCGGGCGTTCATGGCGATGTACGCGCCGCCGTAGATCTTGCGGGTCACCAGCGTGACGCGCGGGACGCGGGCCTCGGCGAAGGCGTGCAGCAGCTTCGCGCCGCGGCGCACCACGCCCTCCCACTCCATGCTCACACCGGGCAGGTAGCCGGGCACGTCGGTGACGACCACCATGGGAATGCCGAAGGCATTGCACAGTCGCACGAAACGTGCTGCCTTCTCGGCACTTTCGGAGTTGAGGCAGCCGCCCAGGCGAATCGGGTTGTTGGCCAGCACACCCACGGTGCGGCCGCCGAGGCGACCGAGACCGGTGACGATGGAGCGGGCGTAGCCGCCCTGCAACTCCTCGAAGGAACTCTCACCGTCCACATTGTCGAGCAGTTCGTGGATGATCGGCTTGACGTCGTAGGCGCGCTTGGCCGACTGCGGCAGCATGGCCTTGAGGTCGACGTCGCCGTGCGCGGCCGCGGTCATATCGAATTCGCCCTGTTCGGCGAACATCGAGACGAGACGCCTCGCGCGGTGCATGGCATCGGACTCGTCGTCGGCGACGATATGGCAGACGCCGGACTTCTTGCCGTGGGTGATCGGCCCGCCCAGGGTCGCCATGTCCACGTTCTCACCGGTCACACTGCGGACTACATCCGGGCCGGTGACGAAGACGCGGCCCTCGGGAGCCATGATCACGATATCGGTCAGCGCGGGACCGTAGGCGGCGCCACCGGCGGCGAAGCCGAGCACCACGGAAATCTGGGGGACCTGGCCGGACGCGCGGACCATGGCCTCGAAGACCAGGCCGACCGCGTGCAGCGCCTCCACCCCTTCCGCGAGGCGGGCGCCACCCGAATGCCACAGGCCGACAACGGGAATCTTGGAGTCGATGGCGGTGTCGATCGCGTCGACGATGTGCTTGCAGCCCTCGACGCCCATCGCGCCGCCCATGACGGTGGCGTCCGAGCAGTAGGCCACGGTGCGCACGCCGTCGACCTCGCCGATGGCGGCGAGTACGCCGGACTTGTCGCGGGGGTGCAGGGGTAGCACGGTTCCCGGATCGAAGAAGCGCTGCAACCGGCCCAGCGGGTCGCGGGGATCGGTCGTGGTGGTATCCGCATGCGCGGGAGCCATGATGGTCATCGCGAACTCCTGTGAAAGGAAGCGCGGTCGCTGAGAGCGGCTGCGAATGTCGAAGTCCCGGCGGTGGTTTCGGCGGCGGGAGCCCTTACCGAGCCCCCGCCGGGACCGCTTGGCTAACGACCGGTGTCGTCAGTACCGGCCGAAGGCGAGCGCGACATTGTGCCCACCGAAACCGAACGAGTTGTTGATCGCGTACTCGATGTCCTGACGGCGGGCTTCGCCCTTCACGACATCCAGGTCGATCTCCGGATCCTGGTTCTCCAGGTTCAGCGTCGGGGGGACGATGCCGTCCCGGATGCTGAGAACCGTGAGCACCGACTCGAGCGCGCCCACGGCGCCGATCGAGTGGCCCAGGGCGGACTTGGGTGCGTACACCGAGGCGTGCTGGACGCCCGCCTTGTGAATCGCCTTGGCCTCCGCGGTGTCACCGATGGGGGTGGCGGTCGCGTGGGCGTTGACGTGGGTGATGTCCTGTGCGGACAGACCGGCGGTCTGCATGGCACGCTGCATCGCACGCGCCGCACCGGAACCTTCCGGATCCGGGGCGACCAGGTGGAAGCCGTCGGAGGTGATACCCGCGCCCAGCAGTCGGGCGTGGATGGTGGCTCCACGAGCCTTGGCGTGCTCCTCGGTCTCGATGACCATGAGCGCACCGGCCTCACCGAAGACGAAACCGTCGCGTTCGGAGTCGAACGGCCGCGAGGCACCCTTCGGGTCGTCGTTGCGGGTCGACATGGCCCGCATCATCGAGAAGGCGGCGATCGGCACCGAGTCGATGAAGCCCTCGACACCGCCGGTGACGACCATGTCGGCGTCACCCATGACGATCATGCGCCACGCGTTCGCGATGGCCTCCGAACCCGACGAACACGCCGAGACCGGAGTGACCACTCCTGCCCTGGCCTGGAGTTCGAGACCGACGACGGCGGACGGGCCGTTCGGCATGACCATCTGAACGGCCAGCGGCGAGATCTTGCGATAGCCACCGTTCTTCAGCTTGTCCACCGAATCGATCAGCGCGTCACCGCCGCCGAGACCGGTACCGATGGCCACACCCAGCCGCAGCGGGTCGACCTCGGGGGAACCGGCGTTCTTCCACACCTCGCGACCGAGTACGGTCGCCAGCCGCTCGACATACGCCATCCGGCGAATCTCGACCCGGCTGAGCAGGGTGTCCGGCGAAACCTTCAGGTGGCCGCCGATGCGGACCGGAAGGTCGTACTCGGCGACGAAATCGTCCTCGAGGACATCGATGCCGCTTTCGCCGTTGAGCAGGCCCTTCCAGGTCGCATCAACGTCGCCTGCGATCGATGTGGTCGCCGCCATGCTGGTGACGACGACGTTGGGGAAATTCCCGTTCCGGGTGGAAGGAGTGGTCACGATGTCGGCCTTTACTCGCTACCGAACTTCGCCTTGAGCTCCGCGGCCGCTTCGCTGTTCTCGGCCTCGAGCTTCTGGATGTAAGCCACGGCGTCGCCGACGGTCTTCAGGCTGGCCAGATCCTCGTCGGGGATCTTGACGCCGTACTTGTCCTCGGTCTGCACCGCGATCTCGACCATCGACAGGGAGTCGATGTCCAGGTCATCGACGAAGGACTTCTCGATCGTCACCTCGGAGGGCTCGATACCGGTCACCTCTTCGATGATCTTGCCGAGCTCTTCGACGATCTGTTCCTGGGTCAGAGCGGCCACTTCGTGGCTCCCTTCGTGATTCTTGTTGTGGGATTGGTGGTGTTCTTCTGGTTTTGCGGCTGTACACCGATGTCGCCGTTGACGATCGGGCCGGAGGCCGCAGGCCAAGCTAGTCCTTGGTCGTGAGTTCGGCCAGCGCGGGGAGGTCGGCCGGGGTCTTGAGCGCCAGATTCGGCGTACCCTTCAGCTCCCGCTTGGCGATACCCACCAGGGTGCCCGCGGGCGGCAGCTCCGCTACCGCGGATACACCGCTCGCGCGCACGGTTTCGTTACACAGGTCCCACCGCACGGGTCGGGTGACCTGGGCGGCGAGCTTGTCGATCGCGTCCTGACCGGAGGCGACCGGTGTGCCGTCGAAGTTCGACAGCAGCACCCGGGTCGGTTCACCCGGGGTGATCGTGGAAATGGCCTTCGTCACGGCGTCCTGGGCCGGAGCCATGAACGCGGTGTGGAAGGCGCCCGCCACGGGCAGCGCGCGAATCCGGGCCTTCTCCGGGGGATTCGCCGCGAGTTCCGCGAGGGCGTCCAACCGGCCCGCCGCCACGATCTGGCCCACCGCGTTGCGGTTGGCCGGAACGAGGTCCAGCTCGTCGAGCCGGGCGAGCACGGCGGCTTCGTCACCGCCGAGCACCGCCGACATGCCGGTCGGTTCGAGTGCGCAAGCTTTGGCCATCTCCGCTCCGCGGATGGCGGCCAGGGCCACCGCGTCATCGGCGGAGATGACTCCGGCGACGGCAGCGGCGGCGAGTTCGCCTACCGAATGGCCGGCGACGATCGTATCCGCGGGAAGCGAGTCCTGCGGGATTTCCGCGAAAGCCAACAGGGCAGCCGCGACGACCAACGGCTGAGTCACCGCCGTATCGGTGATCTCCTCAGCGGTCGCAGTGGTGCCCAACCGCAGCAGGTCCAGTCCCGAGGCTTTCGACCACAGCTCGATGCGGTCGGCCGCACCGGGCAGTTCGAGCCACGGGGTGAGCATGCCGGGTGTCTGAGAGCCCTGTCCTGGGGCGAACAACGCGATCACGCCTCTAAGAGAACACTGTGAGGCGGGTCTCCAGAGATGTCGGCGCGAATGAAGCTTGCGGGGAGCTTTTGTATGGACCCCACAAAAGCGCAAGTGAGTTGTCCGGATCGTCCGATTCCGGGATCGCGTTACATCCCATCTTTCGGATCTGTGACGGGAGTCACTTCTGAGGCTGAAGTAGGCGATTCGTTACGGGTTCGTGTCAGCCGACCTATGGTGGCGGCGATTCGGAGCACATAGGCGTCCCGCGGATTCATCGGATCCCGTCCCGTGATATCGGCGATTCGCTTCAACCGATAGCGGACGGTATTTGGATGAACGTACAGCTGGCGGGCGCAGGTCTCGACGGCTCCACCGCAGTCCAGGTAGGCGTCCAAGGTGTCGGACAGCGCTGCCCCGGCGGCGGCCAACGGTAGCACAAGACTCTCGTTCAGGGCGTCCACGGCGGCGCGATCGCCGAGCAGTGCCCGTTCCGGCAGGAGTTCGGACGCGTGCACCGGGCGTGGCGCACCCCGCCAGCCCACCACGGCCTCCATCCCGGCCATCGCCTCCACCGCGCTCACATGCGCCGCGGACAGGGTGCGCGTGGTCGGTCCGATCACCACCGGGCCCTCGGAGAACACCTCGGTGAGCAGATCCGCCAGGAACGGCGAGGGATACATGGTGTCGCCCAGATGTCCGCTCACCACCATCACCAGCCGCGAACCCTGCACCACGGCCAGCGCCGCGCGACCGTGCCGGGCGGCGATGCCGTGCACCGAACCCACCACGGTCATCTGATCCTTCGGCGGCGTGCCCACCAGCACCGTGGCGGGCGCGGTGGCGTCCCAGTTCAATGTGGCCGCGCGCGAGAGCATTTCGGGCCCGGTATCGCCGCGCACCACGGCGTCGACCACCAGGGCCTCCAGCCGGGTGTCCCACGCGCCCCGCGATTCGGCGGCGCTGGCGTACACCGAGGCGGCCGCGAAACCGAGCTCACGCCCGTATCGCAGCACCGCCTCGGTGAGCGCCACCAGCTGCCGGTCGTTGCGCGCCAGCGCGGGCAGCCACTGTTCGAAGAACTCCATGGCCACCCGGACCATGTCGACGGTCTGGCGCAGCGTCAGCCGCCGCGCCAGGTCGTCCGGGATGACCTGGAAAGCGTCCAGGCTGAACCGGATATCGCTTTCCGGGTCCTGTAGCCATTCGAGGAAGTTCACCACCGCCGTCTGCACCAGCATCTGCACCCCGGCCCGCTGGGCGGCGTCCAGATTGGCGAAGAACGGCAGCCGATCCTGCATGGACGCCACGGCCTCGGTCGAGAGTCGACCGGAGAACTGCTTCACCCGCTTGAGGAGCGTGTCCGGGAGCGGGTCGCGGGTCTGCCGGTTCGGGGAGAGCGCGCCGGTGGGGAGGTACACCTCGTGGGAGGAGGTGCTCTCGGAAATCCGGCGCGGCCTCGGCGGTTTACGTTCCACGATGCCTATCGTCCGTTATGCGTCGCCGCCCTCGGTACCCGGTGCCGCCTTCGGCGCGGCGTTCACGTCGTCGATGCGGTAGCGCGCGGCCGCCTCGGCGACCTTGCCCGCATCGATCTTCCCGGCCTTCGCCAGCCCCGACAGCGCCGCCACCACGATCGACTGCGCGTCCACGTTGAATACGCGGCGCGCGGCCGGGCGGGTGTCGGAGAAACCGAAACCGTCGGTGCCGAGGGTGATGTAGTCGCCCGGAACCCACTGCCGGATCTGATCCGGCACGGCCCGCATCCAATCCGAGGCCGCGACGAACGGACCCTCGGCCTGCGACAGCACCTTGGTCACATAGGGCACGGCCGGTTCGGCGGTCGGGTTGTGCAGTTTGGCGATCTCGCCTGCGAGCGCCTCCTTGCGGAGCTCGCCCCACGAGGTCACCGACCACACATCGGCCTGTACGCCCCACTCCTGCGCCAGGATCTCCTGGGCGCGCAGACCGTCGGGCATGGTCACACCCGCCACCAGGATCTGCGCGCGAACATCACCCGCGCCGCCCTTCTTGTAGAGGTAGATGCCCTGGAGCAGGCCCTCCACATCCAGGTCGTCGGGCTCCGCGGGCTGCGACTGCGGCTCGTTGTACAGGGTGATGTAGTAGAAGATGTCCTCGCCGCCGAACTCGTGGTGGCGCGAGTGCGCCTCCGGATCGGTGCCCGGCAGCGCCTCCTGGTAGCCCGAGGAGACACCGCCGCCGTACATGCGGCGCAGGCCGTCGCGCACGATGTGGGCGATCTCGTAGGCGAAGGCCGGGTCGTACGGCACGCAGGCCGGATTGGTGGACGCCAGCAGCAGCGAGTGACCGTCGTTGTGCTGTAGTCCCTCACCGGTCAGCGTGGTCCGCCCGGCGGTCGCCCCGAGGACGAATCCGCGCGCCATCTGGTCCGCCGCCGCCCACAGGCCGTCACCGGTGCGCTGGAATCCGAACATCGAGTAGAAGATGTAGAGCGGGATCATCGGCTCGCCCTGGGTGGCGTACGAGGTGCCCACCGCGGTGAACGACGAGGTCGAGCCGGCCTCGTTGATGCCCTCGTGCAGGATCTGCCCGACGCTCGACTCCTTGTAGGCGAGCATCAGTTCCGCGTCGACCGACGTGTACAGCTGGCCGTTGCGGTTGTAGATCTTCAGCGACGGGAACCACGAGTCCATACCGAAGGTGCGGGCCTCGTCGGGAATGATCGGCACGATCCGCTTGCCGATTTCCTTGTCGCGCAGCAGTTCCTTCATCAGGCGCACGAAGGCCATGGTGGTGGCCACGTTCTGCTTGCCGGAACCCTTGCGGATGGAGCGGTACGGCTCATCGCCCGGCAGCTGCAGGGGCTTGGCCTTGGTGCGGCGCTCGGGGACGAAACCGCCCAGGGAGTTGCGGCGGTCCATCATGTACTGGATGGCCGGATCGTCCTGGCCGGGGTGGTAGTACGGCGGCAGGTACGGGTTGGCCTCGAGTTCGGCGTCGGTGATCGGAATGCGCTGCACGTCGCGGAACGCCTTCAGATCGTCCAGGGTCATCTTCTTCATCTGGTGCGTGGCGTTGCGCGCCTCGAAGTGCTTGCCCAGACCGTAGCCCTTGATGGTCTTGGCCAGGATGACCGTCGGCTGTCCCTTGTGCGCCATGGCCGCCGCGTAGGCCGCGTAGATCTTGCGGTAGTCGTGGCCGCCGCGCTTGAGGTTCCAGATATCGCTGTCGGACAGCCCCTTCACCAGCTCCTTGGTGCGCGGATCGCGCCCGAAGAAGTGCTCGCGCACGTACGCGCCGTCATTGGCCTTGTAGGTCTGGTAGTCGCCGTCGGGCGTGGAGTTCATCAGGTTCACCAGCGCGCCGTCGCGGTCGGCCTGGAGCAGGGAGTCCCACTCGCGGCCCCACACGACCTTGATGACGTTCCAGCCCGCGCCGCGGAAGAACGACTCCAGCTCCTGAATGATCTTGCCGTTGCCGCGCACCGGGCCGTCCAGGCGCTGCAGGTTGCAGTTGATCACGAAGGTCAGGTTGTCCAGGCCCTCGTTGGCCGCCACCTGGATCAGGCCGCGCGATTCCGGCTCGTCCATCTCGCCGTCGCCCAGGAACGCCCACACGTGCTGATCGGAGGTGTCCTTGATACCGCGATCGTTCAGGTAGTGGTTGAACCGCGCCTGGTAGATGGCGTTCATCGGGCCCAGACCCATGGACACCGTGGGGAATTCCCAGAAGTCCGGCATGAGCCGCGGATGCGGGTACGACGACAGGCCGCGGCCCGGACCGCCGTGCGAGTACTCCTGGCGGAAGCCGTCGAGCTGATCCTCGGTCAGCCGTCCCTCGAGGTAGGCGCGGGCGTAGATGCCGGGGGAGGCGTGCCCCTGGATGAACACGTGGTCGCCGCCGCCGGGATGGTCCTTGCCGCGGAAGAAGTGGTTGAAGCCGACTTCGTAGAGCGCGGCGGAGGAGGCGTAGGTCGAGATATGGCCGCCGACACCGATTCCGGGCCGCTGCGCGCGGTGCACCATGACGGCCGCGTTCCAGCGGATCCAGGCCCGGTAGCGGCGTTCGACCTCTTCGTCGCCGGGGAACCAGGGCTCGTTCTCGGTGGGGATGGTGTTGACGTAGTCGGTGGAGGTCAGTGCGGGAATCGCGACACGGCGTTCACCGGCGCGTTCGAGCAGCCGCAGCATCAGGTAGCGCGCCCGGCCAGGTCCTTCGCGCTCGAGCATCTCGTCGAAGGACTCGAGCCATTCGCTGGTCTCTTCCGGATCGATGTCCGGCAGGTATGACGCCACCCCCTCGCGGATCACTCGGACCCGGCCCCCCGCCGGGCGATTGCGTGCCGGCCCGTTTGTAGGACTCGACGAAGAAATGGGGTGCATCAGGTCGGTCAAGACATTTGCTCCTCGTACATGGGGTGGGACAAGCGTGGCGTCATTACCCCGGGTGACCGCTGGTCGGCGGGTACCCGTTCACGATGGTTTCTAGGGCGCATCTCACATCCTCGTGCACGATGCGTCCTGGATCATCATGTCAGCCGGAAATCCAGTACGGTTCGGTAGGGAACCGTCATGGCAGTCGAACCGGGAGGATCGATGAAGCTGCTGAACCCGCGGGGGTTCGGTCTGGTCTGTGCGAGCCTGGCGGTAACCGCTGGTCTAGCGGTCGCGGGATGTGCCGATCGCATCGAGGGCACACCGACGGCCAACGAGGCCCAGGTTACGTCGTATCGCGCTGAGGCGTCGTCGAGTTCGGCGGCGGCCACCTCGTCGCGCCGGGCGGCCGCACAGGCCAAGGCGATCGCCGACAACTGCGATCCGTTCCGGGACACCACCGGCCCCG
This sequence comes from Nocardia sp. CC201C, assembly GCF_030010695.1. NCBI lineage: Bacteria > Bacillati > Actinomycetota > Actinomycetes > Mycobacteriales > Nocardiaceae > Nocardia > Nocardia sp. CC201C. Next base: position 6,221 of record NZ_JASCXP010000002.1, on the reverse strand, counting down.
CGGTGACGCGCTACAACGAGTTCGTCGACGCCCATGACGCAAATGCGCCGGACTACGCGGCCAAACGAGACACCGCCGCGAACACGATCGAAGATGCGGCGCGGACCGTCGAGACGCGGGTGCAGGAGGCGGGCGAGGCACTGCCGCCGGACCTCGCGCAGAAGCTCACCGATTACGTGAACGCTGCTCGAGAGCTTGCCGCCCAGGCCCGCGTCATGACCTACACCTCCCCGGTCGCGGCGCTCAACGACGCCAGCAAGAAGGTCAACGACGCCCTCAACGCGGTCCGCGACGCCTGCCCGGCCCGATAACACTCGCGACAATTTCCTCGGCGATTTCGGCCGATCGGCTTGCGCTGAGGCTCTTAACCATGTTCGCTTGCAACTACCTATTGTCGGGACTCGAGGAGGACACCACCGTGGTCGCCGCGGCGGACGCGCAGAATTACGCTCACAAGCTTGGCATCTCGCACGGCATGGTGGTACAGGAACTGGGCTGGGACGAAGATACCGACGACACGCTGCGGAACTCGATCGAGGAGACCATCGGTTCGGAGCTCCTCGACGAGGACACCGACGAGGTGGTCGAGGTCGTGCTGCTCTGGTGGCGGGACGGTGACGGGGACCTGGTCGACGAACTGCTCAATGTGATCACCCCCCTGGCCGACGACGGCATCGTCTGGGTACTCACCCCCAAGACCGGCCAGCCCGGTCACGTCGATCCCAGTGAGATCGCCGAGTCCGCACCGTCTGCGGGCCTGAATTCGACCACCCCGGTCAGCCTGGGTAGTTGGACCGGCACCAAGCTGACCCAACCCAAGACGCCCTCGAAGCAGCGCTGATCCCTGCCTTCGCTAAGGTTTTCGATCGGGCGGACGATTGTGCCCGCCCGCCGCAAGCCCGAATCCGATGGAGGTTCACCGTATGCCGCTAGAGGTCGGTACGCTCGCCCCGGACTTCACCCTGAAGGACCAGAACAACCAGGAAGTCACCCTGTCGAGCTACCGAGGCGAGAAGAACGTCCTCATCGTCTTCTACCCCCTCGCCTTCACCGGCATCTGCCAGGGCGAGCTCTGCAAGGTCCGCGACGAACTGCCCAAGTTCCAGAACGACAACGCCGAAATCCTCGCGATCTCGGTAGGCCCCCCGCCCACCCACAAGATCTGGGCCGCCGAACAAGGCTACACCTTCCCCCTCCTCTCCGACTTCTGGCCGCACGGCGCCGTAGCCCAGTCCTACGGCGTCTTCAACGAGAAGTCCGGCTACCCCAACCGCGGCACCTTCGTCGTAGACAAGGACGGCATCATCCAATTCTCCGAAATGAACGGCCCCGGAGAGCCCCGTGACCAGGCAGCTTGGGAGAAAGCGCTCGCCGCGCTAGATTCATAAACCGTCGCGCCGGTCCGCCGGCGCCCCGAGGGCGTATAGCTCAGTGGTAGAGCACTGGTTTTACACACCAGCGGTCGGGGGTTCGAACCCCTCTGCGCCCACTTCGAACCGGCAGGTGCCAACAGGTGCCTGCCGGTTTCTTCTTGCCCCACACCTCGGTTCGTAGGGCAATCGTGGGGCAGTCAGAACTAGCCGAGAGTTCGCCGGACATCCGCCCACTGGCTTTCCCCCAATCTGGCGTACCGCTGGGTCGTTCGGACCGAGGAGTGACCCAGGAGTGCCTGGACTTGATCGAGAGGCACCTTGGCGCGCACCAGACGACTCGCATAGGTGTGCCGGAGGTCATGCGGGCGTACCTTGCCCAGTCGCCGCTTGCCGGAGTCGACCTCTACCCATGCCACCCGTGCGGCGGCCGAGAATCGATCTCTGAAGTTGTCTTGGTCGAATGGGCGGCCGTCGGTGTGCGCGAGGAGAAGCCCGCTACGTACCTGCCGACCGTCATCGACGTATGGCACCGGCGGAGGCTCCCCGAGCCCGTTCTTCTTGATCGCCGCGGCAAGTATCTTGGTCAGGCTTGGACCGATCGGGATCACGCGGCGCTCATAGTCCTTCGGCGGCTTCATCCTCTTCGCCGCTTTGTCCCATGCCCACTCAATCGTGATCAGCTCCCGTTTGAGGTCGATGTGCTCAATGTGGAGGCCCTGGGCTTCACCCAGCCTCATACCCGTACCGATCAGCACGTCCACGACGAGTCGATCGAACGAGTCAAGAGGTTCCCGTAGGGCTGCGAACTCCTCATCTTCGAGGTACCGCTCGGGCGTCGGACCGGCTTTGGGAAGCTCGATGTCCACGCACGGGGACTCGGAAATCAGCTTGGCCTTGCGCGCGGCCTTCATGGAGCCGCTGAGGAGGTGGAAGCACTTCTGAACACTGGTCGGTGCCATCGTGTCCCGGAGCTGGATAACCCACTCCTGCACATCGGGTTGAGTGATGTCGGTCAGCAACCAGGTACCCCATTTCGGCACCAGATGCTTGTTGATGCGCTGAGTGTCGATCCTCTGGGTACCGGCTTCAACCCGCCGTTGCAGAGTCCACCTCGGCAGCCACTCCGACCATGTTACGGCAGGCGCTGGGCGGGAGGGGTTCTCCCGGACCGCATCCTCTTTGGCCGTAGCCTTGCGCTTCGCAACCTCCTTCGAGGTGAAGATTCCCGCACTTCGTTTGCGACCATGGCCATCTCGGTATATGCCGCGATAGCGCCCGCTGGGAAGTTTCTCAGCCCAACCCATGGAAGACCCCTTCGAGACGATGTTCAACGTCCGATGACGGACAGCCGATGTTGCTTCCATTGTCCCTCGATGACCTGTACATATCTACGAAAAATGCTGTGTGAGTGGACATTTCGGGCTGTATACTGACATGAAGGACCATTCGTGGTGGGGATCGAGGTGTTCCGTCGATGACGCGAGTCGCACAGCCGAACCGGAAGCTGATCGCGGTCATGCAGGAAGCTGGCGTCCAGAACCATGGGCTCGCGAACAGGATGCGCGAGGCCAGCCAGCGCGATGGCGGCAAGCCGGTGAAGACCTCCAATACGAACATCGCGAAGTATCGGGACGGTCGAACCGCAGAGCCGGGGGCGCGTCACTGTGAGGTGATGCTGAAGGTCCTCAGCGAGTTGGTTGGTCGGAACTTGAGTCCTGCCGATATCGGATACCCAGGAATAAAACTTGAGCAAAAGCCTACCTTGGCGCTTGTCGAGTCCTTTGAATCGCCGCTTGCCATTTCTGAACGATTGCAGCGGCTAGGAGAAATCGATGTCGATGACACGGTTCTGGAGATCGTAGATTTCGCGGTTGACGATATTGTCGATCGTTATGAGGTCGAGGGTCCGGCGAAGTTGTCACCGGAGGTGATCTCTCTCCGCCGAAGAATTGATCATCTTCTTCAGCAGCGGCAGCACCCGAGACAGCTTCAACACCTGTACGAACTGGCTGCCAAATTATCGGGAATGCTGAGCTACATGGCCGTCAATCGAGGGCGGTTTCCGCTAGCGAGGATGTACGCGAAGGAAGCGGCCTATGTGGCCGACTTGATCGGGGATTCGCAACTGCACTGTTGGATCAAAGGTACCGAGAGCTTTTGTGCCTACTATATGGGCAAGTACGGTATGGCCGTAGCTTTAGCAGAGGAAGGCATCAGATGTGCGCCCGAAAGCCCGCAGGCAGTTCGGTTGCTGTCCAATGGGCTGGCGCGTGCGCTGGGCAAAATGGGCGATATGAATGGGGTTCACGCCGCGATCGAACGTGCATCCACTCTTGCGGAGACGCTTTCAGTTCCCGATGGGTTGACGCCCGCTTTAACCTTCGAGCCCTACGGGCACGCCAGGCTTGCCGCGAACGCTGCGACTGCGTACCTGTCCGCAGGAGACTACGGCAGGACCCTCCAGTATGGTCGGCAGGTGGAGGCCCTGGTCGATGAGTCCGACTCCGTATGGAGTCGATCATTGGTCCGCTTGGATATCGCTACAGCACTGGTGAAGTCGACAAACCCCGATGTCGAGCATGCTGTTCATCTGGGTGCCGAAGCGTTGACTTACTCAGAGGAGCGGCCGATCCGTTCTGTATGGCAGCGTGCACACGAGTTCGGCACCGCGACTCAAGCATTCGACGCCACCGAGGTCAGGGATTATCACGCCGTGCTCCGCGAGTGGGCGGAGCGTGTTCGTGAGTTCTCTGCACCTGCGAAGGCGAGTTAGTCGCACAAACCTATAGTTGCCACGTCTTCCCATCGGTAGGCATGTTCTTCGCGTCGAAGTCGGACAATTTTTACATTATCGACTTCTACGGTGACCGGGTCGAAGTTTCGTAGCTGCGTGGCATGATCAATGAATTGGCTTGCATCCTGACGTCGGTTGCTGTATCCGATTCCCAAATGTGGTCTAAATTGATCGGTTTCCGCAATTGGAACATTGGTAAGCACCTTGCATGTGGATTCGCGAACTATTTCGTGAAGCTGAAACAGTTTAGTCCACGGTGATACGCTGAAGCGCAATGCTCCCCGTGACCCTGCAAGTGGTCCGATGTCAAGGCTGAATTTTTCGAATACTCTGAGCTTCTCCTTTGCGATGTCGGCTATTGCCTGAACGTCTTCGTCGGGCACTTGTTCATGGTTGCCGATTCTCAAAACGGTAATATGCAGGCCATCGAGTGGAACGAAGTCGATGCCATCGGAATCGATGTGCGCATGGCAACGTTCGACATTCTTGATCAGTTCCGAGTCTTGGAATGTTAAGTACCAAAAGAAGGATCTGCGCCCTTTTGGCCACTCATTTCGTCCCCAATGATTGACCATCTGGTCGACATTGCGAAATGCCTCCCAATCATTTTCGCAAATGGACCGATGGCTGGACAACGAGTCCGGCAGTGACGGAGGAAACGCTCCAGATCGGGTCTCTCTGCTCATCAATCCTCTACTCCTGTCCGCCCGGCACAGCCTCAGTTTACGTGTGCCCTCGAAGTCAGATGTGCCCGCCGATGTGTCGTGTGCCAGGCCTTGAACTGCGAGTTTCCTGATGTGGCAAGGCATTTCCCGCCATAGCAGACGAAGGAGGCACATAGATGACACAGAGACGCGGCGCGGACACCCGCGTCCCGACCGGACAGCTGATGAGCCTGCGCGACGCCGCAGCGCTCGCCCAGGTCAACATCAAGACGCTCCGCCGATGGATTGACGGCGGTCACCTCAATGCATACAGGATGGGGCCGCGACTCTTACGCGTCGAACGGAGTGAACTGCTCAGTGTCGCGAAACCAGTTCCGCCGAGCATGTCGGACGGTGCGGCATGATGCGGGCGCTGTTAATCGGATTCGCGCTGGTCGTAGCAGGTGCGGTAGTTCCGGGCCTGGCCGCGGTGGTGGTCGTGGTGCTGGTCGGTGTCGTATGGGTCGGCGTGACACAGGTGCGGCGGTTGACGCGGCGGCGGGGTGATCGGCGATGACCGAGGACCTGTTGGGTACGTCGCGGCATCGAACGATGACCTTGGTGCCCTCTCCGGTGATGGCGGCGCTGGTGCTGATCGGGTTCGTGTTCGTCGCGGGCCTGTTCCTCGGTGTGCTGCTGTTCGGTTCCCGGGAGGGCCTGCCCAAGACGGTGGTCGTCTGTCCCGCACCGGGTACGGAGAACGTGGCGGTGTGGCCGCGGGAGTGCCCGCGTGAGGTGGTGGCACCGTGAGCGCCCCGGAGATTCGGTTCCAGCCGCGTGACACCACTTTTCTGGAGTGGACCAGCCAACAGTACGGAGTGCCGATCGCTCTGATCGGCAAGGCGGCGGGGGTTCGTTCGAGCCAGATGTACGCGATGGCGTACCGCTGGAAGCGCGGGGGCCGCGTCCATGTCGAACGCGTCGACTTTGGAGCACCAGGTATGTGGCGACGGTCGAAGCATTTCGACGCTCCCGATGGGCTGCCGACCGGCCCGCTGTGGGTGTACCCGACGCGTGAGGCTGCATGGGGCTACTTGGGTTTCGATCCAGGCGAGTGGCATCCGAAACCGTCTACGGCCGCGCACCTGACAGCAGTGTCGGAACTGCGACTCGCCTTGACCGGGCTGGAGACTGATCCGGAGGTCTGGACCAGCGAACGTCTACTCCGCCGAATGGTGAAACCCACTGGTGGACAGCTGGGTTCGCATGTTCATGACGCCTGGTGTCGGGATTTCACCGATCCGGACAAGGTATGGGCGATCGAGGTGGAGCTGTCCCGCAAGCGCGGGGAGGGCCGCCTGTTGCGGTCGGTGTCGGCGGCGTTGGAGGCCGCCGACCGTCACGACCTGG
>NZ_JASCXP010000001.1:0-54607 GCF_030010695.1 Nocardia sp. CC201C | reverse complement strand
TCGTAGGCGCTCGGCCACGCCACCACCCATCCGCACGCTGGCATCAGGGAATGACCAGCGCCGTCGCCGCGCACGCCGTCGCGGGCGGCGCGACGTAGGTGATGTGCATGTCGAGATGCTGGTCGGCGGCAATCGGGGCGAGCAGCTTGCCCGGCGCGGGCGGGTCGGGCGCGACCGCGGGCTGCAGGTCCACGTCGTAGGGGCCCACACCCCATTGCGGATTGAGCTGCGTGCGCGCGTTCTCGATTTTGAACTCGGCCGCGCCGTTCTGAATCGTGAAGCTCGCCAGGCGGCCACCGTGCAGCCACGGCGCCAGGAAGTACCCGTAGGGCTTCAAGGTCGTGCACGCGATACCGGGAATGTCGGTCCAGGTCTCGAGGGCCCAGTCGGTACCGATGACCTGCCCGACCCGGATGCCGACGGCGTTGCCGTCGTGGTCCATCACCAACGGCTGACCGAGGATCATCGCCAGCGCGTCGGGGTTGACGCCGGTGAACGCGACATTGACGTTGACCCACTTGATCTGGTCGTCGTCCTTGAACAGGTAGGCGAATCGGCCATCGGCCTTTTTCAGGCTCGACTCTTCGCCGTCCTCGTACTCGGGCGCGTACTCGACCGAGGTGAAACCGTCGGTGGCGAGGGAATTGGTCGGCCCGGCCGCGGGGGCGCCGCAATTGGTGAGCTTGGTGAGTCGTGCGACCTTGCCGCGGACGCTGGACCAGCAGGTAGAAGGCATCGGGGTCTCCAGCCGAGGTGATCGGTGGCTCGGCCCGCAGCCAGCAGCGCAGTTACTCAGAGAATAGTCGCTCGACCGCGCCCATCCCTGGTACGCGGTCGAGCCATGGGGCCTCAGGTCAGGAAAAACAGGATGGCCTCAGCCACGAACACCAGACCGGCTCGAATCAACTCCCACACGCGCACTCACCCCCTCCCCTGTCAGGTGATCCGCACGTAGGTCGCGCTGCCCGACTGAATCGTCAGCGACCCACTGAAATTCGAGGTGACCTCGACCGAGACGAGCGCGCCGTTGGCGAGGTCCATGGTGTGGCTGAGCTGCACAGTGGTCGTCTGGAATCCGGCGCAGGGTGTGGCCGATCCGGTCTTGACGATCGCGCCGTTCACGCGGATCTGGATCGTCGCCGAGACCGACCCCGCGCTGCTGTTGGCGATGCTGTACTGCACTTCGATCAGCGCGGCGGGTTTGCCGCCCTGGGTGACCAGGGCATGCGAGCTGACCGTCGATCCCGGCGCGGCCGTCGTGTCGGCGACCCAGTTCTGCACGGCCTGAAACGTCGGCGAGGTCGCGGTGATCGAGTGCGTGCCGTTCTTGTTCATCCGCGAGGGCGCGAACGTCGGTGTCGTCGGCGCGGGCATCGTCGCCGTCGCCGCCGCGGCCGGCGCGACCACCGCCATCCCCACACCGGGGACCGGCGTCGCTGAGGCTGCCGTCGCCGCGACCGCGGGTACCACGCTCGACACCGTCGCCGCCATGGCCGCCGTCGCCGTCCCGGACGGCACCGGCGCGGCCAGCGCCAGCACCGGCGCGATCGTGTCCGCTCCGGCCGCCGCCGCCGACGGAGCCACCAGCAGCACCACCGCAGGGGCAGGTAGCTGGGCGTCGGCGAGCGCGGGCGGCGTCTGGATGAGCAGCGCCGTCGTCGGTACCGGCGTGGGCATGATCGCGGTGGCGTCGGCGTACGGTGCCAGCACCGCGAGGTCCAGCAGCGGACCCGGCAGCACTGCGGACGCCAGCGCCGATGGCGCACTGATGGATTCGACGAACACCGGCTCGGCCTCGGGCATGGCAGCGACCGCGGCGGCCGAGGGTGCCCCGACGGCCAGGCTCAGCGCGGGCACCGGCAGCACGGCCGTCGTTTCGCCGGGCGGGACCGGCAGCGCGGCACCGAACGCCGGGATCGGCGCCTGCGCGCTCGCCTCGCCCGCCACCGCGGCCAGCTCGCCGCCCAGCACCGGCACCGGCAGCACCGCGGTCCCGGTCGCGGCTGGGGCGAGCACCATGCCTTCCACGTCGGCCCACACCAGCGTGCCGCCGAGGTAGACCCGCCGAATCCGCTGGTCGCCCAGATAGATTCGGTGCACGGGTGCGCCGAGAACGAACAGCCCCATCGCGGCGCTGTCAGGCCGCGGTCAGGTTCAGCACGCCGAGCGCATCCCAGATGACCGAGAACGTGATCCCGCTCGGGGACTGGTCGGCGCCGAAGTCGACGAACCCCAGCAGCGGCTTGGTCGCCGCGGTCGCGGGGGTGTCGTCGTAGATCACCAGGTTGCGGGCGGTGAATGTCGCGCTCGGCCATGAGATGTCGTTCGCGTCGAGGATGACCCGGTTCGATCCTGCGTCGTAGCTGAGCGGGATCGTAGTCAGCAAGACACCGCCAGCGGTGTATCCGGTGCCCGTGATCTCGTTGGTCACATCGGATTTGTAGCCGTGGGTGTCCTGGTTGGGGACGTAGGTGGCCGTGGTCAGCATCGCGCGGATGCTGTCGGAATCCCAGTCGATTTCCTTGTTGCACAACGCTTTCAGGCCGGGGCCGTACCACTTCGCGGTGACTGCCATGACTCAGCTCCTATTCGGGGATCACGTAGAGGGTGTGGGCATTGGGGCTGGGCAGCGCTTGGAAGGCGTCGAGGGTCATCGTCCGCGCACCGGAGATCCCGCCGAGGTTGCGCACCGCGCTCGCTTCCTCACTCGGTGGCACCGGCAGCGCGGCGGCCAGCAGCGGACCGAGCCGGACCGGGGTGGCCCAGTCGGGGATCTCGATGTCGTAGGCGCGGCCCTCGATTCGTACGCGCGCCGGACCGGGCTCGAAGTCCGGGGAGGTGAACGAGCCATCGGCCGCGATCGGCACCGACACCCATTGCGAGGTGATGATGCGATCACCGGCCGCCGCGTCCCGCAGCAGCGGCGCACGGAACTGGATCGCGCCGATGTCGGCGTGCCCGCCCAGGTCTTCGCAGGTATCGGAGATGACCGTCATGACGAGCTACTTCGCGCGTGGTGCGCGCTTGGCCGCAGGCTTGGGTGTCTCGGCGCGCGCTGGCTCGGCGGTGAATCCGGCCGCGCGCGCGAGGTCGTCGTCGACGCTGAAACCGAGGTACTTGCCGCCGGTGACGACCTTGACCCGATCGGGTCGGTCGCCCGCGGCGGCGAGCAGCTTTTCGGCGATCTCGATCGCGTTGTTGTTGACGGCGAGGATGGTGGGCACGGCAGCGCTCCTAGGTGAGGGTGACCGGGACCGCGGCGCGCACGCAGTCGTCCCACGAGACGACATAGACGCGCTCGGCGACCGACCGAATTTCGTTGGTGTTCGCGTCGAATGCCTGCGTCATGCGGGCAGGCCGATGGACGACCGGGCCCCGCCGGTAGAACACCGCGCCGGTGACCACGAGCCATGCGGTACCGGCCGCCGCCGCAGCACCGTCGGGCCCGGTGTTCGGATATCCGGCACCGAAGGCCCACCGGTTACCCAGCGCGGTCACCAGGCGCCCGGTCTCGATGCTGATCTGCTGTGCGGCAGCCGCGTGGGCGGCCACCAGCCGCGGCGCGTGCAGCACACCGACACCGCCGTAGTTCGCGGCGAGGAACGCCTCGGCCAGCGCGATCCCGTGCACGAGCGAGACCGGGGTGGCCGACAGCACCGCGGTGTTGGCGGGGTCGTCGTCAGCGGGCACGGCGACATCGCGCATCAGCCGCAGATGGGTACTCGACCACACCGCGGACTCGACAGCGGTCCATTCCCCACTCGCCAGGGCCGTGGCCGCGCGGTCGAGCATTTCCTGCTCGGTGAGACCGACAGCGCGGCAGACGAATCCGGCGTAGGTGTGGATCGGCTCGGCCCGGTCCAAGGCGCCGAGCCCGTCGTCGAGTACCCGGTTGGTGGGGGGATCGGCGCACGTGGCGGGATCGAGGTGCGCGGGCCCGCACGGTGGCGGCTCCCACGCGATGCCGCGGTTCAGGTTCGCGGCGTCGGTGACTTGGTCGGCCGCCGCGCGTAACCCGGCCCGCGCCGGGGTGAGAGTGGGGGCGGGAACGATGATCGGCGGGAATGCCACCGGATTGCCTCCTGGCTGATGGGCGGAACCGGAACAGCCCCGGCCACCACGCGATGCGGTGACCGGGGCTCAGACCGACTACGGCGCAGGCGGAACGACGTTGCCGTTGGCGTCGAGGACCTGGCCCAGCGCGGTCGACCCGTTCGCCGACAACGCGATGCTCAGCCGCCGCGGCTTGTAGCGGCGCTTGATCACCATCAGCTTTTCTTCGGTGAACAGGTGCAGCACATCGTTGTTGGCGAGATTGGTGCTGTCGTAGACCGCGCTCATGGTGATCACGTCACCGCGCGAACGCAGGTAGGTGCCCGCGACGTACACCAGCGCCTCGACCGAGGTGGGCCACGCGGTCACCGGGGTCACGCCACCGAAACCGGAGGCGACGCCGGTGAAGGCGTCCTGCCAGTCGTACACCCAGTGCACGACCGCGTTCCGGCGCGCGAACCAGTCATCGATCCGGGCGTCGACCACGTCGTACGCCTCGGTGGTCGAGGAGTTCGTGCGCACCGCCTGATCGGCCCGCACGACCGGCTTAACCCACAGCGGCAGCACCACTTCGAGTGCGGCGTCGTCGCTCATCCGGTTCTGGTAGCGGATGTCGGTGATCTGGCAATCGATCGAGTTCAGCAGCGACGGCGTCGCCGACGGACCCAGATTGATCGCGATCGTCGAACCCGCCTCGGCGACCATGCGGTGGATGGTGCGCGCGTTCACGCGGTGGGCGTGCGCGATGAGTGCGTGCGCGATCACGTCCTCGGTCAGCTCCGAATACGCGTCGTGCTGCAGGATGCCGCCCGCGATGCCGAAGCCGATCGCCTCGGCGCGCTCCTCTTCCCAGTTGTCCGGGCACGGCACCCGGAAGATCGGCTTCGTGGTTCCGGCGATCGTGCCGCCGGTCGGGGTGGTGAACCCGCTGCCCGCGATGGCCTGCGCCTCGGTCTGGATGAACCCGGTGCCGTTGTAGATCGCGGTGTAGTCCGGACCCTCGGTCCACATCAGACCACCGCGCGGGGACTGCACATCGGCGATATCGATCATTCCGGCCGAGGCGTCGGCCAGGATCGGCGACATCTCGTAGAGCCGTTCCGATGGCGAGCACCAGCCACCGGCGGCCACCAGCGAGGCGTTCGGCAGCCGCGACGGATCGACGGCTCGCTCGATCACCTTCGCGTCCTCGGTCGGGTGGCGGGTGATCAGGTCGTCGGGGAACGCGATCGCGAACTGCGCGATACCGGCGTGGATACGTGTGTTCGGCACGATGTCGCGCGGGAACGCGTCGAACTTGCTGGTACCAGCGCGTGCGACCGCACCCAGATCCGCCATCGGCGCACCAGCGGCATACCCATCGATCTCGGCGGCGGCGGTGATCGCCACACCGCGCGGCGTCGGATCGGGACGACGCACCTCACGCGCGGGCAGGTCGGACAGCCGCACGGCGCGACGCCGCGGCGGTGCGGCGGCGACGAGCGCCGGTTCGGCCGCCGGTGCCGTTGCGGGCTCGGCCGGTGTCGCCGGTGCTGTGTCGGCGGGCGGGGTGTCGGCCGGTGTCGCGTCGGTGGCGGGCTCTCCCGCGCTGGTGTCCTCACCGGTCGCCGGTTCGCCGCCTTCACCCTCGTCGGTGGTGTCGCTGGTGTCGGTGCCCTCGTCGGGGGTGGGGGTGACGCGCGCGGCCAGCTCGGCGATGCGGGCGGCCTGGTCGCTGATGACCTGCTCGCGGCGCTGGACTTCGGTGCGCACACCGGTCGCCACGTCGGCGAGGGCTTCGAGCGCGGCGACTTCGTCCTCGGAGTAACCGGCCGAGCCGTCGCCCTTCAACTCGCCGAACTTGTCGATGGCTTGGTCGAGGAGAGCCTGAACGTCGATATCGCTGGGCGCCTCGGCCAGCAGGGCAGCGACAGCATCAGCCGGGGACTGACCTTCGCCCGCGCCGGTCGCGGCATCGATAAGGGACTGAAGCGTGATCTTCACTGCTGCCTCCGTGCGGGCAACCAAAAGGATGGATGCCCGGCCCGGAGCCAGCGGCTTAGCTGCGTCTACTGTATCCGCTCACCGCTGGATCGCCTGGTACGTCCCACCGACCTGATCGGCGATCGCGCGCGCGGTCGCCTCGTCGGGATAGGTGATGGTCTGCCCGCTGGGATGGACCACCTGATGCAGGACACGCGTGGGTCCACAACCGCACCCCATGATCACTCCTTGTCTTCGGGCTGGTCGGGGCCGAGTGACTGCAGCAGCTCACGCTGCTTGACCTGCCACTCGGCGATCAGCGCATCGGCCGCGGCCTCATAGTCGGCGCGGTCGGCATCGCTCCAGTTCGCGCCGTCGATATCCAGACCGCGCGCCTTGATGAATTCCCGGTACAGCTTCGCCGTCGCACGGCTGCGGTCCTTGATGAACTCCTGCACTTCCGGGCGCACGTCCTCGCTCACAACCACATCACTCCATACCAATCCGACCCCCGCAGAATCTGCTCGCCGAGGCGGGGATTGTCCCCGGCAAGCCTGGTCAACTCCAATGGCGAGGGCCAGCCCGCCGGTGGGCCCGCGAAACGGGAAAGTAGCTCATCCATCGCCGCGGCGTCCGCGGCCGAGGTCGCCGGGTCCAGGCGCACGGTCATGATCTGGTTCATCATCGACGACCGGTTGTTGCGCGTCATGTGATCGTTGGCGTTGTTCCAGTCGAAACCCGTACGCGCCCAAGCCCATCCGCCATCGTCATCGCTGGCGAAGATGCTGATCCGTGTCGCTCCCGAGCGCTCATAGTAGCTGTGCAGGTTGTTGAACAGATCCGTCGAGAATCCGCGCCCGCGTACGGGCTCGTCGAGTTTGAGCAGCGCGTGCTCGACATGCACCTCGCCGTCGCGTTCGAGGTAGAAGGTGCGCTGCATGCGACCTACCGGATTGCCCTCGTGATCGAGGATCTGCCCGTAGGCGTGGACCATGCGCCGCCCGGTGGTCGACTCCTCGGTCTCGGCCTGGATCATCGCCAATCGCAGCGGCGGATGTCCGTCCTGGCCCCGCCCGTACTCGCCGTCGAATCCGGCTTGCAAGGTGGTGAATAGCTCGTCGTCGTCGAGGTCGAAGAGGCGGCGGATCTCCGGCATGCTCGACAAACCCCCAGCGCGAGAACGAGGTTCGGGCTCCTCGTCGGGCTTGTCCGTGCGGCCACCACCGATCGGCGACCCGATCGGCTTGCCGTACTTCTTCGCGCCCTCCGGGGTGCGTACTCGCCGCTCCTTCTTCAGCTGGGCGATGCGCCGGGCCACGGTGTCGGCGCGCAGCGCACGCATTCGCGTGGCGGCCGAGGTGACCCGTCGCCGGTGCAGCAGCGTCGCCAGATGTACCCGCGGCACAGCGGCGGCCGGACGGCGGCGCACTCCGGCAGCGACGAGCGACCGCACGCCCGCAGCGGCCAGGGCCCGGCGCAGCACCGGGAATCCCGGCACATTCACCCCCAGCACCGCGACCAGTTCGATGTCCGAGCTGCCGCGCCGGACGCCGCGCCAGTCCCCGGAGATCCCTGAGCGGCGCAGTTCGTCGACCCGCTCGTCGGAGATTCCGGGCAGGATGCGCCCCGACAGCCATGGCCCGAGCGCACCGTCGCGGCAGCGGACGACCGCGACCGCAGAGCCGGTGTTGTCGTAGTGCTCGGCTGCGGCGCGCGCGCTGGCGTGCAGGCTGGCGTGCCCGGTGCCGAGGGTGATCTTTCCGACCGCGAGCGGACCGGTGTCGGTGCGGATCTCGCCCTGGTGGAAGTACGCATACCCGGAGGCGCTGACCGGCGGCGAGACGCAGATGTCGAATCCGATGTGGCAGCTGTCGTATTCGGCGAGATGCCCGAACACGCGACCGTCGTCGGTGATGGTCAGCGCGGTCACCTCATCCGGTTCAGGCACCAGGAAATCGCGGTGGTCGTAGACGACCGCCGCCGCGGTCAGCGCCGCGGTGACTGGTTCCAGGGCGATGTCGTCGTTGCTGCCCGCGAAGGCCACCCGCAGCCGATCGAACCGAATCGGCCCGGTCGCAGAGAGCTGGTCGACCCCCAGCTCGTACCCGGCGGTCACGTGCGGCACGAACGGATCATGTTGTTCGGGGACCGGACCGCCGGTGTCGAGCAGCGCGCCGAGTACCGCCTGCCGCAGATCGGTGAGACCGTCGGCACCGACGAGGTAGACCGCGCACGGCTGCTTACCGTCGGTGTCGGGATTGAACAGCGCGTGCCCCCACACCTCACCGAGCACCGGCCCCGATGGCGCGAGTTCACTGATCGCCATGCGCACAGCGTCGGTCTGCTCGGGCGTCCACTCTGCGGCCTCGCCGAGGTAAGCCAGCGTGAGATGCAGTTCGTCGACGGGCTCACCGCCGTCGAGGGCCAGCCGCGCGGCGTCCTCGGCCGCGGGCACCAGCGCGACCATGGCGCCGGTGTGCTGGGGCTTGCCGCCGTCGCTGCCGCCCTCGTCGTCGGCCGGTGAGGTGCCGGGCTCGGCGGCGGCGGTCAAGGCCACGTCGGCGGCCGGAGCGATCTGGGCGCCCTCGAATGCCGGAGTGCTGACGAGGGTCGCGCTCATGAGTTTCCAGCGGTCGAATCGGTAGAGCCAGTCGACGACCGGGCTCGGTTCCGGTGGCTGACCGGGCACCGGCTCGGCCGTCAGCCACGCGGTGTACACCTCGGCCGGTACCTCGTTGCCGTCGGCGTCGAGCGGTACCTCGGTGACCGCGATATCGGACAGATCCGCCGACACCCATCCGGCGACACCCCGTGCCATCCGCCCCGCCCAGTCGGCGGCGATCGGGTCGACCAAGTCGAAGCTGCCCTCACCCCACACCGCACCGTCCTGCACCCACAGGCGCGTGATCAGCCCGATCACCACCCCGCCCCGGTGCCCGTCGTCGAGAGCAGCTTGTGCCATCAGCGGCAGCGGCAGCGGCCGGTGCGGCACGCTGTCACCGACGAGGGTGAACTCGCGGCCGTCACCGGAGGGTGTGTTGACCGGCAGGATCGGGCCGCGCCACCCGGTCGGCGGACCACCCGGCTCGGCGGTAGTCGGCTCGACGATGTCGACGGGAGTGGTCATCAGCGGCTCCGATCATGGAGACAGTTCGAATGTCTCTGTGATTATCGCGGCAGCGCCGGACCCGGCGCACTGTCCGGCCTCAGCGTCTAGGAGATCGCGCCGTCGGGTGGTGTCGGAACCCGTGGATACTCCGGTACCGGTCCGGCGGTCCGTGGCGCCGGAATCACGGCGAGGGCCGCGGCCAGCAGCTCGGATTCGCCCGGCCCGTACCCGCGCTGTACCGGACCGGTCGGAGTGAGCGGGAACGCGAATCCCGGGGTGGTCAGGGCCGCAGTGGTCTCGGCGTCGGCTTTCCAGTCTCGGCCCTTCCAGTTCAGCCACCGGCCGATGTGGGTGCGGCTGTACACGGTCCAGCTCATAGCAGCACCAGCAGCGCGATCATGAACCTGGTCAATTCGCCTCCATCGTCGTCGCCGTAGCGGGTGGTCGAGCGGCCGAACAGATCTTGCAATCCCACTTGGAACGCTTCGTGCGCCACCTTCGCCGGGTCGGGATGGGTGCTCGATGAGTAGGTCTTCCCAGCGTAGGGATGGCGCCACTGGTCGGCGAGGGCCATCTCGTTCGATCCGTAGTAGATCGGGGTGAGCGGTTCGAGCTGCCCGTGTTTGGTCGCGCGGCGGCGCACCAGCGCGTATTCCAGCGGCATCAGCCCCGGTATGGCCTGCTCCATGCGATGGCCGAGTTCGTGGGCCATCACCTCGCGCTCGTAGGTGTCGAACGCACCGTCGTATCCGGGCATCGTGCCCGGCTCGTTCGCGGCGATCAGGTCGTTGCGCCCTGTCCCGCCTGCCCGGAAGTAGGCGCGCGGGTCTTCACCGAGGGTCAGTTCGCCGCGTGCGTCGGCGGCCTCGAGCCAGCGGCGGGGGAACACCTGCTCGGCCGCGCGCAGGTCATCGAGGGCACCCGGTGACGGCCGCCGAACCCCGAACGGCGGTGCCATGCTCGCGCGCTGCTCGTGTCCGGCGAACTCGCGTACCTCGGCCAACGCGGCGCGGATGATCTCGGCCTCGATTTGTACCCGCGTACGCCGGGCTTCGTGCAGTTCGTCGAGGCTGAGCGGGCGGCGGTTCTCCGCACGCCGGGCCCGCTGCAGCACCGGATCGCGCTGCAGCCGCGCGGCGATGTCGTCCCACATGGCAGCGCCGACGGCGAGCACTTCGTCGAGGTGCGCGTCGAGCGCGGCCGGTGGCAGGAGGTTGCCGTAACTGTCCTTGCGGTAGGGCGACTCGGTCAGCGGCCACACCTCGCGCTGCCAGGCCGCGCCGGTCGGCGGGTTATCGCGCATGTCTCGCAGCGTCTTCTCGTTGACCTCGATGCGGTTGCGCACGTTCATGTACTGCTCGATCACTGTGCGTTGAGCGCGCGTCTTGTCCAGGTCGCGGCGCAGTTTCTCGATACTGCGCGGGGACCGGGCCCGCGAGAGCTTGCCCTCGAGTTCGGTTTCGAGCCGCTGGAGTCGGTAGGACTCCGACCACAGCGCATCGGTGTCCAGCTCGCGCAGCCCGGCCAGACGGCGATCGGTGGCGAGGGTGGCGAGTTCGGTGCGCTGTGCGGTGAGCTCGCGCTCGGTTTGCCAGATCGTTCGTTCGAGGAACGTCTCCCGCGGCCGGACCGTCACCGGCGCGGTGAGCGCGTCCCATTCGCTGGCGCCCTCGGGTAGCGCGCGGGCGGCCTGCTCGATCCGTTTGCGTGTCGCCGGGGACAGGATCGGCTCGGTGTCCTCATCGAGAACGGGCTCGTGCTCGTCGGTGTGGTCCTCGTCGTCGTCGAACTGGGCGAAGAACTCATCGACCTCGTCGCGGTCGTCGTCGGTGTCCTCGTCGGATTCGTCAGGCTCCTCGTCCTCGTCCTCGTTGTCGAGTTCGTCCTCGTCGTCGAGCAGATCGCCGTCGTCGCCCTGGTCGTCGAGATCGTCTTCGTCGTCGATCACGAGGTCGTCGAGGTCGTCGTCCTCGCCCTGGTCCTCCGGCTCCGGGTCCGGGTCCGGCTCTGGGTCTGGGTCTGGGTCTGGGTCCGGTTCGCTGTCGTCGTCGGCGGGCTCGTCCTCGGGCGGGGTGGGGTCTTCTCCGTCGTCCTCGATGGCGTCGGTGTCGTCGACGACTTCGCCGCGTTGCTCGCGCCGCCACCGACCCAGCGCGGCGTCGACCTCGTCCTCGTCGTCGGGGCCGATGCGGGCACCGCCGGGGGACACACCGCGCCCACCCCATGGGCCTTGCAGCTCGGCCTGTACCTCGTCCTCTCGCATAAACAGTGCGGTGCAACGGCATTGGATCACTTCGTGCGCGGGACCACCGGCCTCGCCGGGATGCTGCAGCTCGGCGCGGCCCACCCGGAACGGTTCGCGCAGCTTCACGATCTGCCCGTCGGCGACCACGTGCGATCCGCGGGTGCGTTCGTCGGTGGTGGCGAGCCACCGTTTGTACGTGGCTTGACCGCCTGCCTCTTCCACTGCCTGCGCCGCCGCCAGGGCGCCGCCCTCGATCGCGCCGTGGGTCTCGGTCCGGGCGATACGCCGGGCCTTCCACTGCCATTCGAGCAGCGACTCGTCGTGTTGCTCCCACAGTGCGCGCCGCCGAGCTCGCAGTGCGCGCCGGTCGGCGGCCGAGATATCCGGGTCGGCGATCTGGCGATCGATCTCGGAGATCTCGGCACGGATGCGGCGGGTGGGTGCGTCGATATCGAGGATGCGGCCGATGCGCTCGGTCATCTGGTCGTAGTCCATGCCCTCGGACAGCATTTCCAGCAGCTCGGGGCGCAGTTCCTCGAACGCTTCCTCGGGCCAGATCTTCAACCGGTCGTGGACGCGCTCGAGATAGTCCAGCTGGAACGGCAGCGGTGAGATGTCCGCGCGCCGGGACGCGTCGAGGAATCCCTCGCCGAAGGCTTGCGAGAGGACCGGGTCGACGTGCTCGGCGATCCCGCGCGCCCACACCTCGGTCGCGGCGCGGGCGGCATCGATGTCCGGGGCGCCGGCCGCGGTCACCGCGCCCGGCCGGTCGAGCAGCCGGACCGCTGCGGCGGGAAGCTGCTGGCCGAGGACCAGGGCGCGGGCGGTGTCGAGCCACACCCGCATCACGGCCATCACGCCCGCGTGGACGCCGGTCTCGAGGCGGCGTTGCCGGTTGCTGGCGTGCAGGCGCGCCCCGAGCCAGGGGTCACGGCTCACAGGCCACCGCCAGCACGCGCCGTAGGTCCGCCGCCCGGTGAGGCTGCTGGGTCACGATCAGCTCGCGGGTGTACCAGTCCGCAGCCGCCAGGACCCGCGCCTGGTCGGGCAGTACGGTGCGCAGCAGATCCCACGCACCGGTGAGCAGCCGATCGCATTGGGCGTGGGTGGTGGCGAGGCGGCGGCGGGTGTGGACCTCCCACGCGTCGAGCTTCCACAGCTCGCCGCGCTGAGGGCGTCCGCCGGTATGGCGTGCGCGTTTGCCCGCCAGTTCGAGCGCGCGCAGCACACCGACCTCGACGGCGAGCATCAGGCAATCCGGGTCGCTCATGGCGTCGGTTCCTGATCGGGGCGATCACCGGGGGAGCCCGGCCCCTCCGGCAGTGCGCGCTGTCGGTCGCCGGTGTCGTCGTCTGGCGGTGGTGTGGGCTGGTCGTCGGCGGGTGTGTCGGGGGCGGCGCCGTCGGTGGCCTCGGCGATGGCGCTGGTCTTGTTCAGCACCGACGCGTCGACCTCGATGCCCAGCATCGGCAGCAGCAGCGGTGCCAGCGACGGCGCGCCGACGAGCAGTTTCGTCAGCAGGTTCTCGCGCGCTTGCTGATCGTCGGGCAGGTCGGTGTCGCCGAATCCGTTCTCGCGCAGCATCGCTTCGCGGCTGAGCGCGCCGCGGTCGAACAGATCCCGCGCGTCACTGGATCGGTCCGGGCGCAGCCGCAGGGCGCTGGCGTCGAACCATACGAGGTAGTTCTGCCAATCGGTGACGCCCTCGGCCTGCAACAGCGGATGCAGCCACCCGGTGGTGAGCGCGTGCAGGATCACCACGGCCACCGGCGCGACGGCGAGTTTCACGTCTTCTTCGCCGATCGCCCACGCCGACCAATGATTCGACCCGGAGCCGAGGCCGAGCAGCACTTCGGGTGGGGAATCCATGCCGAGCGCGATGCGGCGGATCGCCTCGGCGCGCAGCTCTTGGGCCTTCGGGTCCAGCGGTTCGGAGAATTTCAGGTGCTTGATCTTGTCGACCAGCGCGCCGGGAACCTTCGCGACCAGCGGCACCAAGGCCGCGGCGCTGGACCGATCTTTGATCGGGGTCAGCATCATTTCCATCAGGTCGCGGATGAACGGATCGAGATCGTCGTCGGCGTCCTCAGGGGTGGGGCTGCCCTGGCCGCGCAGCGTCTCGATCTCCTGCGGTACCAGCAGCACGCCCGCACCGGCGAGGCGCGAATCGATCTGTGCCGACACGTGTTCGGTCAGTCCGCGCAGCTCACGCGCGACCGGCAGGATCGCCCGCGCTCCGCAGTCGGCCCACGCCCGTTGCATCGGCGCGGGAATCCAGGCCCGCACGACATGTTCGGTCGGGTCCAGGCGGCGGGTATCGAGACCGTCGTTGTACTGCCAATTCTTGCCTGCCGGGGTGAGCTCCTGCACCGAGCAGGGCTCCCACTCGAACCGTCCATCGTCGATATCGCGGATGATCGGCAGCGTCTCGCCGTTGAAGACGACGTGCTGGGCGGCACGGAACAGTCTCTGGCTGGTCGCGCTCGGGTCGGAGAACATCCGCAGCCCCAGCTCGGCCGGTAGCCCGTCGGCGACCTCCACCGGCTCGTCGCCGAGAGATTCGACCTTGGCGATGATCGGCCGCATCAGCGATACCGACCGGGCGATCCGGTCACCGGAGAACCGGAACTCGCCGATGTCATCGCGCAGCTGCCAGACCTCGTCTTGCCATTTCTGTTTCGTCGACTTCGCGTTCGTGCGCGCGACCGTCGGCCCGGCGAGGATCTGCGCCGCTGCGGTGATCGCTCGTGGTGGCGCGGTCGGATTGCGTTGGGTGCGTTGGTCGATGAGGTATTCGGCGACGACCGCGCCGGGCATCTCGCGTACCCGTGTGCGGCGGCCGGGCCGGGCGTCGGCGGCCAGCTGCGCGGCGATCAGTGCCGCGGTCGATTCCGGGCGGCGCTTCACTGCTCGGGCCCGTCGAGATGGGTCGCGGCCAGGCCGTAGAGCCATGAGGCGGTCAGTGCAGCGGCGGGCCAGATGAACCACGGCTCGCCGCCGTGGAAGTAGGCGAGGGCGAACACCGCAGCGGCGACCCACACGCTCAGACACCACGCGCAGGTCACGAGGTAAGTCAGGATGCTGTCCGCGCCGGTGCGGCGGATGACGAACACGCGCAGACCGCGGGTGAGGTAGTCGTCGGTGACCAGCCGGGTCAGCCGGGCGATGGCACCGAAGGCGAGGAGAAAGGTCATGAATGGCACGGTGCGCACCCTTCCGAGCAGCGATTCATAGAGACAGTGTGACTGTATCCTCTGGTTCATGGAGCAGGTGACCGCGCGAGCCGAGCAGGCATTCGGCGACTGGGCTATCGGTGAGATCCGCACCCTCGACCGCACCCCGGCCGTGAACACGCTGATCAGCGACGGCAGACTGACCGTCCTGCCCGAGCCCGCGCCGCGCCCGGACCTGACCGACGAGGCCACGGCCAGCACCGCACCGACCGCCGCCGACCTCGGCCAGGCGCAGGCCACGGCCGCCGAGCAGATCCCCGCCCTCGCCGAGACCGTGCGCGGGCGGCGCCGCCGCAGTGACAAGGCGTAACCGGTGACCGGCTCGCGTGTGCATCGCGCGCGGATCGCCTCGGTCATGGCGACCGCCGCCGGGCAGTGGGGCGACCGGGTCGGCCGCGAGATCGCCAACCGGGCCCGCGCGAACTGCCCGGTCGACGAAGGTCGCCTGCGGTCCTCGATCACTCACCTGGTGACCGCCCTGCCCGGCGGCGGGGTGAGCGTGCGGGTCGGGTCGCCGCTGGCCTACGCCCGCTACCGCCACGAGGGCACCGGCCTCTACGGGCCACACCAGCAGCGCATCTACCCCGTGACGGCGAAGGCGCTGAAGTTCCGCAAACCTCGCTTGGTCGGGCCGCTGCCGCGCGGAGTCCGGCAGCTGCCCACACACCGGCGCCCGTTCGTCTTCGCCAAGAGCGTGCGCGGCATCGTCGGCTCGCCCTACCTGACCAGCGCGCTCGAGGAAGTCTTCGGCGCCGCCGCCATCACCCGCCACCCCACCAGTTAGGAACCCCCGCAAATGCCGCCTCGCACCCGCCAGCCGAAGACCGCCGCGCCGCTGCCCGCCGAAGATGTCGACACCGCGCTCACCGTGATCAACACCCCTGATCAGGTGATCCCGCCGGTCGTCGACGACGACGCGCGACCGATCCCGGCCGCGCTGCAGTTCACCACCGGCGACGGCGATGAGCAGGCCAGCGAGGAGATCGCCGAGGAAGACATCCTCGAGTTCAGCGTCGACGGGCATGTGCTGGTCGCGATCAAGCCCTCACCCGAGCAGTGGGGGGTGATGATGGCGATGCTGTCGAAGTCGGCCACCATGGCCGAACGCATCCACGCCATGCAGCAATTCGCCTCCCACGTCCTCGACGAACCGTCCTACCTCTACGTCGAAGGCCGCCTGCTCGACCGCAGGGACCGCTTCGGCACCGAGGTGTACACGCAGATGCTCAACGCGATCATCGAGCACTTCTCCCCGCAGCTCAGTCGCCGCGACCGGCGTCGGCTCGCCCGCGATATGCACCGGTAGGTGTCTGCCGCGTGGAAAGGGGCGGCGCACGCGTGGACGCTCGACGAGCGGATCGTGCACCTCGCCGACCCGCTACCGCCCACCCGCCACCTGGTCGCGCTCGTCCTGTCGGAATACAGCTGGCGGTTGATCGTCGGCACGATGCGCGATACCCACGATGCGAACTGGCTGATCGGGCAGATCCTCCTCGGCGACCGCATCACCGTGCGCGTGCTCGACGCGATCGCCGACGCCCTGGCCGAGCAGATCTTCGGGCACCCGCGCTGGGTCGTCGAACGCATCTGGGCCGAGACCCTGGGCATGTGGCGTGAGGTCGACGCCGAGCTCGGACAGCGCGGGGTCGACCTGCTCGCCCTCGCCCCCGACCGTGCCACGAACACCGCCTACGGCGTCTTGCACCGCCGCCACTCCCACAAACCCGAGACGCTGCGCCGCTGGCTGGCAGACCTCGAGCAGAAGCCCGCGCGGGTCCTCGACAGCACCGCCGGTGACGAGGCTGCCGCCGCTGACTGGTTCGCCGCCGCCGCGATGCTCAACGGTGGCGCGCCGCCGATCATCGCGGCACCGGCGGGTGTCGACTCCGAGCTGCAGATCACCTAGACCGATACGCTGATAGCGATCCATCTGCTGCTGGCTGCGGGCCGGGCGACAACTCTGTTGCTCCCCGGAGGCCGCGGTGACACTGCCATTCGCAGAGGCTCACGTCTCCGCCCAGCTGGATTGGAACGACCTCGACGACGAGCTCGATCGTCGCGTCGCAGCCGCAGCCGAGAAGGCACGCAAGACGCTGCAGGAAAAGCTCGACAAGTGGTCGCTGACCGCAGCGGTCAAGCTCAATCCCGCTGTCGGCGATTTCCGGCGCACCGCGCGCGAGAAGCTGGCGCAGATCACCGTCGTCAAGGACGTCGAGCTACGCACCACCGCGGCCGAGCTGAACAAATGGACCCTCGATCTGCGCGATCGACTCAAGCGCAAGGCATTCCGGGTCAACGTCACACCGCGCCTGGACATGACCGCGCTGAACGCACAGCTGGCGAACCTGCCCGAGGCGCGGGTCAACGTCACACTCCGGGTGACCGCCGCCGAAGCTGCCCGATTCGCTCGCGATCTGCGGAAGTTTTTGCGCGATGCGGACTTTCGAGTGCCGATCCGCCCGGACCTCACCAACGCCGCCGCGTTCTCCGCGGCCCTGGATCAGCTCACCCGCGACCGCACCGTGGATGTCCGCGCGAACATGCGCGGCGGGCTCGGTGGCTTGGGCGGTCTCGGTCGCGGCCTGAGCATTCCCGGCATCGCCAAACTGGCGACCGGCATCACGGCAGTCACGGCGGCGATCGCAGCCCTCGGCGGGGCGGCCGGGGCCGCGCTCGGCGCGGTCGGCGCGCTCGCGGTCGGTCTGGCCGCGCTCGGACCCGCGGCGATCGCGGGCATCTCCACGCTCACTGTCGGTCTGGGCGGGGTCAAAGACGCGTTTTCGGCGCTGTCGTCGGCCGAGGAGTCCGCAGCCTCCGACGCCCAAGCCCAAGCCAAGGCGATCAAGTCGGCCACCGATCAGGTGACCGCCGCCGAGAAGGCGAACCGCGACGCCAAGAAGGACTCCAAGCAGGCCGAGCAGGACCTCACCCGCGCCCGCAAGGACGCGACCAAGCAGATGCGCGATCTCAACCTCGAGGTCCGCGGCGGGGTGCTCAGCGAGAAGGAAGCGCAGCTCGACCTCGCCGACGCCCGCAAGGAACTGGCGAACCTGAAACCCGGCGACGACTACGAACGCGCCCAGCTGCGTGTCGCCAAGGCCGAGCAGGCGCTCATCGAAACCCGCTACCGCAATCACGATCTCGCCGAGAAGCAGCAGGAATCCCTCGCCAAGGGGGTCGAGGGCAGCGACCTGGTCACCGCGGCACAAGACCGGCTCACCGCGGCGCAGGAACGCGTCGACGAGACCACCAGCGCGCTCGCCGACGCGCAGACCGCGCTCAACGAGGCGATGACCCAATCGTCGGGCGCGCAGGACAAAGCAGCGCAAGCGCTGGCGAAGTTGTCGCCGAACGCGCGCGCGTGGGTGCTGGCGGTGCGCGAGATCAAACCCGCGTGGGAATCCCTGGTCGCCACCCCGACCCAAGATGCGCTGTTCGCCGGGGCGGCCGAGGGCATCACCTCCCTCGCCGAGGCGGCGCTGCCCGTGCTCGGGCGCGGCATGACCCTCGTCGCGACCCAAATGAACGCGCTCACACACGATTTCGCCAAGTTCTGGAAGGCGCAGGAAAACCTCGCCGGGATCGAGTCGATCTTTGCCGGTGCCGCGAACTTCATCGCAGGCATGGGACCGGGCCTGAAAGAGGCCACGACCGGATTCCTGTCTCTCGGTAAGGCGTTCGAGCCGGTCGCCGGTCAGATCGGCGCCTCGGTGGGTGGGCTGTTCGGGCAGATCGGCGCCGCGTTCACCACCGCATTCGAATCCGGTGCCCTGACCCAGCTCATCAGCACCTTCGGCACGATCCTCGACGGTCTCGGCAGCGGCCTCAACGCGCTGATCGGCGGCCTGATCGAGATGGGCAACATCGTCGGCCCCACCCTCGGCCCGCTGTTCGCCACCCTCGGCGCGGCGATCGCCGAACTCGCCCCGTCGCTCGGGCAACTCGGCGCGACCTTCGTCACCACCTTGACCGAGCTGATGCCGACCCTGACGACGCTGATCGATGCGCTCGCCCGCGGACTCGAGCCCGTGCTGCCGGTCATCGGGTCACTGCTCGATTCCCTCGGCCGTGCCCTGATTCCGCTGGTCGAACCCATGTCACAGATCGCGCAGGTCGTCGGCACCGCACTCGTGCAGGCCATCGACGCCCTGGCACCCGCGATCGGCCCCCTGGGTGAGGCGTTCGCGTCGATGATCACCGCGTTCGCGCCGATCATCCCGGTCATCGCCGAGATCGTCTCGGGCATCCTGTCCGCGCTCGCACCGGCCTTGACCACGATATTCGAGGCGCTGGGCCCGGTGATCAAGCAGGTCGGCGAGCTGCTGATGCCGGTGTTCGAGCAGCTGCAGCCCATCCTCGCGCAGGTCGCGCAGCAATTCGGTCAGGCCATCGCCTCGGCGATCCAGCAGCTCGCGCCCCATCTGCCCGCGATGGCCGAGAGTTTCGGCGGCCTGGTCGCCGCCATCGCGCCGCTGCTGCCGCAGCTGCTCGAGATCGCGATGTCGCTGCTGCCGCCGCTGATGAACATCATCATCGCGATCCTGCCGCAGATCCAGATGATGATCGACGCGTTCACCTGGCTCGTGCGCAATGTCATTGAGCCGTACGTGATTCCGTACTTCGAGAAGATGGCGACCACGATCGGCGACCAGATGAACAACGTCGCCACGATCATCACCACCGTGCGCGACATCCTCACCGGCGCGTTCGACACCATCCTCGGCGGCATCAAGACCGCTGTCCGCGCGATCGGCGAATTCCTGACCGGCCTGCCCGAGATCAAGATCCCCGACCTGCCCGGCATCCCCGGCCGCGGCACCACGATCGGGCTCTCGGGGGTGGGCCGGGCGATGGTGAACTGGGCCAACTCCGAAGGCTTCGCCGAGGGCGGGCGGCTGATCCGCGGGCCCGGCACCGGACGGTCCGACTCGATCCCCGCGCTCCTCGACGGCATCCGGCCACTGCGGGTTGCCAATGGCGAATTCATCAGCACCGCACAGGCATACGAGAACGGTGCGCCGCTGCTGGAAGCGCTCAATGCCGGGTGGGTGCCCTCGCCGGAGTTCCTGCGGATGCTGTTCACCGGCGCCCCCGGATTCGCGCAGGGCGGACTCGTCACGCCCGAGCAGCTGGTCACCTTCGCCAAGGACATCGAAGGGCAACCGTACAAGTGGGGCGGGGTGGCGTGGGGCGACTGCTCCGGCGCGATGTCGGCGCTGGCGAACTACGTCGTCGGCAAAGACCCGTTCGGCACCCGATTCGCCACCGGCAATATGGAATCCGCGCTCGCCGCCATGGGCGCACAGCCCGGCCTCGGACCCAAGGGGTCGCTGTCGTTCGGCTGGTTCAACGGCGGCCCCTACGGCGGACACACGAGCGCGACCCTGCCCAACGGGACCAATGTCGAGATGGGCGGGCAGCGCGGCGACGGCCAGTACGGCGGGCAGGCCGCCGGTGCGAACGACCCGATGTACACCGATCACGCGCACTTCCCGCCGGAGTTCTTCCTCGGCGGCGACCCGAAGACCACCAGCAGCGGCGGCACCCCGGCCGGCCAGAGCGGCAGCACGCTCGCCTCGGGCGCGGCGTCGCTCTCGCAGACGGCCACCCGCCACGGTGGCGGCGGCGCGCCGGTGATCGGCGCGACCGGCGAGCCCGCGATCCCCGACCTGAACATCGACCCCGCCACTGGCGCACCGGCCACCGGTATCGACGCGGCCAACCGGTGGGCCGAGCAGCAGAACTTCGGCGAGAAGTTCCAGAACTGGGGCATCGAGGCGCTGAAAGAGATCGTCGGCGAGTTCGCTGATCCCTTCGGCCTCACACCGTTGACCGACATGGGGATCGACCGCGGCGTGGAGGCCCTGCGGTCGGTGAAGGTCGCCGAGGTCATGAACTTCTACGGCTACGACCCGCAGAAGATCGCCGACGAAACCGGCCGCATGTTGTCGGACCGGATGAACCCGGTCTCTGAGACCTACCGAGCGGGGTGACCAGGTGACAATCTGTCTGACCAATCCGGGCCGGATCATGCAGCTGATCCTGCGCGACACGACACCGGGGTCGCCGACCTTCGGCGAGGACCTGATCGTGCTGGATCTGCTCGGCCCCCACGGTGGCGAGCAGGGAATCCATCTACTCGAGGGCAGCTTCGAAGACCTGTGGCACGCCGGTATCACACAGGTGCGCGAGTCGTGGGCCTACCAGGAAGGCAGCACCCTCGATGAGATCCCGCGCGTCGAGGAACGCCTGTGCACACTGCGGATCGGCACCATCGGCCGCACCACGCGGCTGTGGGAAGAGATCGATGATCTGCTGTGGCGCGTACTGGGCCCGCGCTGGGACTGCTACCTACGCGCCTACTCCGAGATCAGCGCACCGCGCGAGCTGCGGCTGCGCTGGGAGAAGAAGCCGAAGCCGCTGACCCAACGCGACCCCGGCCGCACGAAAGCCCTCGCGTGGGAGGTCTACACCCTCTCCACCGATCCCTACTGGTACGGCCCGGAGATCACACACTCGATCACCCGTGAGCAGATGACCGAGATCGACCCCCTCACCGGCGATCCCGCCGCCGGGACCGGTGTCTACGAGGGCACGATCCCCATGCTCAACCCTGCCGATGTGGACTGCTGGCCGCAGTTCGCCAGCAACGAACTCGAAGCCGACACGGTGGTGTGGCTGCCGGACGGCCTGTCCGGCAACACCATCCAGATCCCCGCGGTCGGCAGCCTCGGGCCCGGCCGCGAGTTCCTGGTGCGCACCTACCCCCTCGACGAGACACTGCTCGTGCGCGACAACTCCCAAGCGTGGGCGGACATGAACGCCCAAGCCTTCGAATCACCCATCCCCGCGGGCACCGGCTCGCCGGTACAGGTGCCCATCCGCATCCAGGGCGGCACCTCCGCGACCGAGATCAAAGCCTGGTATCCGCAACGGTTCACGCGGTTCATGGGCGGGGAGGCGGTGTAAATGCCTCCGCTGATGTCGGCCGACGAGGTCCGTTCGACGCTGCTGCAGCACTCGATCCAACGCATCGAGGAAATGCGCACGCCGCCCCGCATCACCCTGTGGGATAAGAACTGGGAGAACCCCGTTCCGCTGTTCGGCATCGTGTCGGCCAGTTTCGAGGAACGGCTGAACGAGACCGGTGAGGCGACGCTCGTGCTGCAGGCGAGCACGAAACTCTATCGCCTGCTGATCGAAGACCTCGGCCTGTGGGAAGACCTCCACATCACTGCCGAGCTGTCCGGCAAACGCTGGTCCGGCAAGTGCGCGGCGATCAGCGAAGGGCAGAAGTCCGGCGAGATCGGACACATCGAGCTCAAATTCCTGCACGAATACGAGCACGTCAAAAAGATCGTGTGCTACGCGAATCCTCTGCTGCCGCCGGAATTCCAGTACCCAAAGCTGTATGCATTCGCGGGTCCGAGCGTTTTCGGAGCCAAGACTTTAATTTTCCTGAACCTACTACGACGCTTTGCGCCATTGTGGGCATTGCCCGAGGATATCTTCAATCCCGGCGACTGGCTGTCGAATCTGGACCCGAACAACTGGCCGATCGTCGTCATGCCGGGCGCGCTGCTGACCGACACCTCGATGTGGTCGGTCATCTCCACCCGGTTCGGCAACGCGCACGATGTGCTCGCCCCGACGCTCTCGGATGCGGGGCTGCAGCTGGTCGTGCGCCGCTGGCTGCCCGGCGACCCGCAACCCGCGCCCGAGCACATGCACCTCACCAAGGCGACGCTGCTGCTCGACGTGGTCGACAAGTCCGGGTACCGCGGCCTGACCGGCACCATGATCGACGGGCTGATCCACTACGCGGTCGCGGTCGCCGACGACCTGATCAACGAAGTCGCCACCGAGATCGGCATCCCGGACGCACCCGAGTACCTGATCGCCGGATGGCTCGGCACCGCACCGCAACGGCCCTGGGTGGCCTGGCGCAACGCGCGCCGCACCGGCGTCTCGGGCATCGGGCAGTGGCAGGCCACCGTGCACAAGGCACTCGCCGCAGCGATCGTCACCGGTGGGCATAGTCCGGACTGGGTCAATACGGGATTGAAGCTGCTCGCCAACGCGATCCTCGGCTACATCGGTGCGATCTTCGGCAACCCCGGCCTGACGCTCGGCATCTTCGACAGCCAGCTCGAGGACGTCGTGCTCGCCTTCCACCGTGTTGGCAACCCGATCCGGTTCGCGCAGATGGGTATTCGCGGCCCGGCCTACGGCGAGTACTGGGAGTCGACCGGCGGCACAGGATTCAGTCTGTCTGCGCTGCAGGCGATCCGGACCGGGTTCGACCGCACGAAGGCATACCGCAGCTACAAGGTCGACGTGGTCAACGGCATGCCCTATTGGGTCGGACGGCATTTCGACGTCGGCGACCGTGTCGCCGCCGAGGTCGGGCGCAATGGCCGCTGGTACGTCGACCACGTCTACGCCCTGAAATACGTAATCAGCCGCGACCGGGCCGCGCACTGGCAGATCAGCATCGGCGACGACCGCGCCGAGGACGACGCGGGCGCGATGCTGGCCCGCCACGTCGCGATGCTCAAGAGCCTCGTGCAGATGGTCGGGGTGTCGAGCTGACCTCGTAATACTGGATACAGTTCGAGTGTTACCGAGGAGGCTAGGAAGATGGGCAAACAGGGACGACGGCCGCCGCGGCTGAGCTGGTCGGAGCGCAGCGACAAACTCGACGGCATCCGCCGCGACAAGGCCACCGGCATCGTCCTCGCGCGCGAGCACCGGCATCCGCTGGCCGATTGGCTGCGCTCGGTCCCGATGGGGACCGGCCTGCCGGGGATGCAGATGCCACCGGAGATCGAGCACCTGCTCGCCATCCATCTATTCGACAACCTGCGCCTGCCCGCACCTACCGCGCCGCTGTACACCCCCCGCGTGGACAAGGCCGCGCGCCGCGACATCGGCAAAGACGCGGTGATCTGGGTACCGATCGGCACGCCCGAGGAAGAGGAAACCGAGCCGGTCACCGGGCAGCCGGTCACCATCGCCGACATCTCCGACTACACCCCCGCCCAGCTGGCCGCGATGAAGGCCGCGATCCGGCGCGCGGAGATCGAGGCGAAGATGGTCGAGCAGTCCGACACCGGCGGTGCATCGTGACCGCGCCCGACCTGCCGGTACCCGAACAGGCGTGGACCCCGAACACGGTCTACGAACTGCAGAACGTCGACCGCGAGCAGTTGGCGATCGACGACAACGCCGCCACCTGGGATCTCGCCGAGACCGTGCGACAGACCTTCTTCACGGTGATCTACCAGCAGGTCGAACAGATCCCGATCATCGGCGGGCTGATCGCCGACATCATCGAGATCTTCACCGGCGTCGAGGACGGCGACCTCAACGACCTCGGCACCTGGGTCAACAACCTCGGCAACTTCGTCAACAACTTCATCGCCGCCGCTCTGCACGCCCTGGCCGACCTGCTCGACATGGTCCCCCTGGTCGGCGACACCCTCGCCGAGATCATCGACGGCATCGCCGACGGCATCAACGGCACCAACACCACCGCGAACACCGCCAAATCGACCGCGGACTCGGCCACGGCCGCAGCCGCGGCTGCCCAGTCCACCGCCGACACCGCGCTCACCAACGCGGGCACCGCGGTGTCGACGGCGAACGCGGCGGCCAACGCGGCGGCCAACGCCGCCGAGGTCGCCGACGTCGCCTACGCCAACTCCTCGACCTGGCTGATCGAATTCGTCGTCGCCTCGGCCGAAGTCGCCGAGGGAGGCAACGAGCTGCTGCTCGGCCCCATGCTGGTCGTGCGCGACGACCAGACCGCGATCCTCACCGATGTGAAGGTCGCCTTTCTCGAGCAGTACGGCGGTTTGCAGTTCGAGATCCGCAAATGGAACGCGGCGGGCACTGCCTACGTCGTGGCACATACGGGCGCGATCGACCCGAACGTCACCCGCCGCAGCTTCTCCGGGCTCAGCGTGCCGGTACTCGATGAGGAACGGTTCTTTCCCTACGTCACCGACATCACCGGAACAGTCCCCCCAACCGTCATGCAGGTCACCGTTTCCGGTGTCTGGATTCCCGAGGAGACCCCGTGAAATCCTTCGAGCACATCGCCGACGGCGAAACCTCCGCGGCATCGGTGTTCATTCAGCCCTACCGCGAACGGCTCTGGGCAGCGGCGTTCTCGGTCGACACGCTCGAGGGCCTGTTCGACATGACCCCCGCCGACTCGGCGCTCGCGATCCTCGACGCGGCGATCGGCCGATTCAACGCGATGCCCGACGAACTGCGCGCCTACCTCGCGGCCGAGGACACGCTCGGGCTGCGCGGCAACCGTGGCCTGCTGCTGTCGCTGCGCAACCGCCTGGCGAAGCTGGGCGGCACGATCTCCGGAGCAGTCGACGAATCCTCGACGCCGTCGTGAGCTGGCTGCTACGTCGCCACTGGCCGCAGGCGCGGGCGGGCTGGCGCGACCTCGACGCCGCGCACGCTCGCCCCGACGAGAACCCGATCCAGAAACCCTGGCGCAGAACCAACAACAACCGCACGGTGAAACTGCTGGGCAACGTCCTCGAGATCACCGACTACTCCGAAACGGTGATGCAACTGGGCGGGGTCAGCTACGAGCAGATGGCCTTCACCCCGCACTGGGGCTTCGAGTGCGATCTGAACATCGACGGCAACATCATCCAGCAGCAGTTCTTCGGGATGGTGATCAGTCCGTCATGGGCGCAGGTGACGTTCACCGATATCGCGGGTCTGCCGATGGTGGCGATCCATCGGGCGGTCACCTCGGCGGTGAACACCATCGACATCATGGTCTACCACGATCTCGGCACCATCGACACGCTGGTGAAGACCGGCACCTACGGCGGCCTGATGCACCGCAACTGGTATCAAGTGCGGCTGCTGATCGACCGAGATCGACTGGTGCGGTTCTATGTCAACGACAACCTGCTGCTGCAGTACTGGCTCCCGGACCAGTACAAGGGCGGACCCAAGCACCGCGCACTGAACTTCATCAACCAGACGAGCGCCTGGTCGGAGATGAAGAACTTCCACCTGTTCGATCAAGAGCCGATGTTCCTCACGGGCACGCAGTGGGCGCTCGACTTCGGCGACGACTTCAACCGCCCCAACGGTGGCGTCGGTCCCGATTGGGTGCAGTTCGGGACCAACGCTGGCATCGTCGCGCAATCATGGTCGACGACCGGCACAACCGACGGCAGCCGAATGCTCACCCGCACCGCGCCGACTGCCACGGGCGCACAGCGAGTCGAGGCGGTCATCGGCGGCAACATCGACACCAACAACGACACCGCTGCCTCGCTGTTCGTGCGCGGCAACAACACGTGCACAGAAGCGCTGGTAGCCAACATCTTCCGCAACGCCATCTATCTCGCGCACATGACAGGCGGGCCGACGAACCCGACAATGTCCGACTTCACCTACACCGACGAGGTGACCGTGACCGAGGGCGACACCGTGGCCCTGTCGATCATCGGCAACGGCGCATGGGTGGAACTCAACGGCGTGGTCGTGCTGTGCGCCGACATCAATGGCGCGCTGCCGACGACGAACCAGCGCTACGGGTTGCGCGTGGCTCGTGCCAGCTTCGCCAATAGCGCCAGCTGGGATTCCGTGTCGCTGATGCAGGCGACATAGTCGACGCGCGATATCCTCCGATTAGTGCTGCTGGCTGTGGGCCGAGCGAAATCCTCGCCCTCAGGAGCGCCTGCCCATGCCGCCCAAGTATCTGCCGCTGGCGCCCGGTACCTACCGCATCAGCTCGGGCTACGGTCCACGTGAGGGCGGATTCCACTACGGCACCGACTACGCCGCTCCCCTCGGCACCCCGTTCTACGCACCCGTCAATGGCGTGATCGTCGAAGGGGCCGAGCGCGCGAACGTGCAGGGTTTCGGCAAATGGGTGTGGCTCGACGCGCAGGAATCGGCAGGCGTCGACCTCATCATCGGCCACGGTGATCCCGCTGTGCGCCGCGGCGACCACGTGCACGCGGGCCAGCTACTCGGCCACGTCAATTCACACGGCCAATCCTCGGGCCCGCACGCACACGTCGAGATCTGGACCCCGCCCGGCCGCCTCGGAGGCCGCGCGATCGACCCCGCTCCCTGGTTCGCCGACGCCGTCGACCCACGCACCGCCCCCGCAGCAAGGACCCCCATGGACAGCCCCATTACCCGCACCGACCTGTCCAGCAACCACCACGGCGGCGGCAGGAATGTCTCGTGGGTGGCGATCCACACCCAGGAAGGCCGCGGCCTGGCCCGCGACATCATTCCGTACCTGAAGAATCCCGCGCCCGGCGGCGACCCCGGCCGCGCGGTGTCCTACAACGCCGTCGTCGACGACCGCGAAACGGTCCTCGTCGTGCCGTGGGACCGCAACCCGTGGGCCGCGGTGAACGCCAACTCGCGCGCCGATCACATCCTCATGGCAGGCACCTTCGCCGCATGGTCACGCGACAAGTGGCTCGACCGCGACGCCAGCGACGGCGTCGACGAAGACCTCATGCTCACCCGCACCGCGGCCCTCGTCGCCTGGCGCTGCATCGTGCGCGGGCTGCCGATCGAATACGTCGGAGGCGCCGGCCACTATCCGCCGCCACGGCCCGGCATCTGCGGACACGTCGACTTCGGCGCGTGGGGCGGCGGCCACACCGACCCCGGCCGCGAATTCCCGTGGAACGAATTGATCAGGCGCGCACGCGCTTTCGCCGAAGGAGATGACATGTCCGCGATCCGGTTCACCAACTTCGCAGGCGTCGAGGTCGACGCACCGACCGCGCTGAAATGGATCGACCAGCGCGCCTGGCAGAACGAGCGCATGCTGATGGCGATCCTCGACCAGCTGCTCGGCCCCGGCGCGGGGGAGAAGATCCGCGACCAGGCAGCCACCGAGTTCGACACCTGGACCCAGAACGGCGGCCGGTCGCTCAACGACCTCACCGCCGCCATCGGCGCGCACATCGGGGTACCGGGAACCAGCGACACGCAGGCAGGCCAGAAATGAACACCTCACCCGTCGCCGACTACATCCAGTCCACGCCGATCTACCGCCGCTACGCCAAGGGCATCACCGCGACCGTGGCCGCCGCGATCAACGCAGTATGGCTGCTGACCGTGCTGCCGTTCGAGCTGGTCCCCGAACGGGCCGCGATCACCGCGGCGATCCTGGTGCAGGTACTCGGCGGAGTGATCGGCGTAGTGTCGGTCCCCAACTCGCCCACCGCCCGGCAAGCCCGCGAGATCGATGAGTACATCGGCCGCCACCGGAAGGCGGACTGATGGAGTGGCTGACCGCCGAGCTCGTGCAGGCATTCGGCATCGCGATCGGCTCGGTCATCGGCGCCGTCACTGCGTGGCAAGCCCGCGAGGTGAAGAAACTGCGCGCCAGGGTCGACGCCCTGGAGATGCAGGCGGGTGAAGATCACAAGCTGATCCGCACCGCCGGACGGGTGATCCGATCCCTGCTCGCTGACCGAGATGCGTTGCTGCACTTCATCAGCCTGCACCTGCCAGGAATCGAACCACCCACTATGCGAACCGTCATCCCGAAGGAGTTTGACGAGAAGATCTAGGCCGTGATCTCCAGCAGCCGATCCGACGCGGCCGTGAAGATCTGATCGGAAAGCTCAGGGATCAGATGTGTCATCACGACGTTCTTCGCTCGCGTCAGCAACATCCGCAGAACACCTTGATTGGCCTCTGGATCGCCGCTGGCGTTCTCGATTTCATCAGCGATCCAGTTGACCTCATCTGCGTTGGCAGGTTCCTGCTCTGAGTACTGACGCAACAGTGCGACCAGGTCAACGAGCTTCTGCTCGGTAAGGCCGACGGTCATGTTCTGTGTAAAACCGCTGCTGTGCACCGCGACCTGAGCCGGACCGTGATTGGTGATATGGACATTCTGCTGCTCGCGCTCAGCAAGCGCCCCTGCGTTAGGGGGCAGAAGCCGAAGCGAACGACCTGACCGTGCGAGCTCATACCCTCGCTCAGTCAGCACCGGGTTGAGCACTCCATGGCCCCATGACCCGTCACCTACGATCAGACCTTCGCTCTTCAGGTGCATAGTCGCTAGCACGAGCTCATGCGGCTCGATCGCGTCAGACGACCAACCAGCAGCTTCCTGGATCGTCCTGGCGTATCTCGAGATATCCCCTAGGTCTCGGTTCCCAGCTTCGAACTCCGTGCCCAGCCACCGCAAGGTGGCATCACGCACATCCCATTCACGGGAAGCGTCCATCAGCGGCCCTTTCATTTGAGGTTGATCGTCGTTCGTGGCGGGCGTGCGGGTCAACTGAATACGGGCATGAACGCAAGAACCTGCTGCATCATCTGCTGACCAGCAGTAGTGCCTGCAGCCGTCGTGATCGCGCCGAGAAGGCTCGCGAACAGCGCCGTGATCGTGGCGCTGTTCTGCTCCGGATCGTTTGCTGCAGTGCGCAGTTCACGTGTAAGGCGATGCACTTCAGTGCTGTCAGCCATCTGCTGGTCAGCGAATCTATCGAGGTCGTCAGACAACGCGCGAAGCCGGTCGACCTTCGCCTGCACGGTCATGTTCTGGGTGAAATCACTGCTGCTGAAAGCCATCTGCGATGGTGCATTATTCGTGATGTTGTACGTGTTGCTCACACCCGTGACATTCGCTGGCTGGTCAGCTCCCGGCCGCACTGTCCGTCCCGATGCCGCTTGGTCCATCCCTTGTGTCGTGATCTCGGCGAGAGCTACGCCTTGGCCGTACATCCGGGGGCCAGTGATGTAACCAGCACCGCTCAGGTACTCGGTGGCCGTCGCCCACTCCTCTGTCGTAACCGGGGCTCCTGCCCAGCCCGCAGACGCCATCAGGCCCACAATTCCGGGAGCCCGTTCCCCCGCGAACGATTGTCGGTATAGCCCAAGCAGGATCGCATCGCAGATGCTCCACATCCGATCCTCGGCTGTTGTCATTCCAATCTCCTGCGCTGTTGAGCGGTTGGGGTTCGGTGTCCTCGCTGAACGTAGAGCGATGCGGCCGGAAGGGAAAGGGCTGCCGTACAGTCAAGGCTCCAGGGGTAACAGTGTCTCGGCGAAAGGGTGACAGTGTCGCGCGCGTTTGGGTGGAAGGCCGACAACAAGACCGTCGACCTCGCCGAGGCCGAAGAGATTCGGTACTGGGCGCGCTACCTGCTCGACGATTCCGATACGTCCCCGACCCTGCGCAGGCTCGTTGCCGACATCGAATCCCGCGGCGTCTCGACCGTGACCGGCGGGCGGCCCTCGCCGACGGTTGTCCGCCGGGCACTCGTAGCGCCCCGTATGATCGGCCGCCGCTTCAATGACGCGGGTGATCTGGTCGACACCGACATCGAGCCCATTCTCGACGAAGGTACCTGGAACCAGCTGCGCGCGATCCTGCTCGCCCCCGAACGACAGAAGTTCGCCCCCACCCGCACCAACGTCTACCTGCTCTCCGACGGCCTCGCCGAATGCGGTCTATGCGCCCATCACCTGAGCTACAACACCTCCGGCGGGCGGGCACCGGTCTACGGCTGCAGCACCGCCGGGGGCGGCTGCGGCAAGGTCAGCATTACCGCGGCCCTGCTGGAGGCCGATATCACCGAACGCGTCCTGGCCCGGCTCACCGATCCGGGCTACCGGCGCAAGCTCGGGCGGGCGATGGCGGCGGCCGGAACGATCGAGGATCAGCAGCGCGTCATCGCCGATCTGCGCGCGCGGCTGGCCGTACTCGGCGAGGACTTCGCCGACCGCAAGATCGAGCGCGAGACCATGCTCGCCGGGACCGAACGCGCCCGCGCGAATATCGCTGCGGCCGAGCACAGCATCGCGGCGATGACCACTCTCGCCGACGTGCCCGGCCCGACGGTCGAGGACGTGCTCGCGTGGTGGGAGGACACCTCGGCGACCCAGCGGCACGAGATCGTCGCCGTGCTGCTCGATCGGGTGGTCGTGCGCTCCTCGGAAGGGCGGCAGGTGATCGGAGCCGACCGGCTCGAACCCCACTGGCGCAGCTTCGACTAGCTACCGCATCGATCCGCCTGGCAGACACTCGGGCGCATAGCCCATCGACCCGTCGGCGAAGACGCCCGTTCCGGGCTGGTAGTTCTCGTCAGCGCACTCGACCAGCGCGCCGCCCGCCCCCAGCGGACGCCCTTGCGAATCCAGCGCGGTCGGCGGCGCGAGCGCGGCCGTGGTCGGCACGGTGGTCGCCGCCGGGGCGGGCGCGCTCGTCGGCCCCGGCACGGGAACGGCGGCCGTCGGTGCGGAGCTGTTGGCGAGGTGGTCCGGCACGTCCACGCGGACCGCCGCCGGGGTGACGGTCAGGATCTTGATGTTGTCGATCGTCGAGGACTGATCGCCGACCAGCGGCGAATAGACCAGCTCGGTCGGTGCGGACTCGGCCCGCACGGTGAACCATCCCTCGGTCTTCCCGCCGGGCGCGGCGGTGACCGCCTCCGGATAGTCCGCCTCGCACCCGTAGATGCTCGCCGTCTCGACTGCGCGGCTCGCGCCGATCTCGTCGACGTACTGCAGCTGATAGACATCGGGGACCGGCAGCTGCTCGCCGACACCGTTCTCGATCTCCACTCGGATCGCGAGGGTGACACCGGTCCGGTTGCCCGCGATGCAGTCGGTCGGCAGCGCTTCGATCGTGACGAACCGGATCTCGCCGATCCGTGCGCCGGTGTCGGTCCGGGCGAACGCGATCGATTGACCAGGCACGAGCGCGGTCGGCGTGGTCGCGATCGTCGTGGGTGTGGCCTGCGCCTGGTCCGGCGCGCTGTCGGTGCCAGAGTTCGAGCAGGCGACGACAGTCGCGGAGAGCAGAGCGAGACCTGCGGCAGCGGCGAATGTACGGCGAGGCAACGAATTCCCCCTAGACGAGTCGGGCGCCGCCACGCTAGCACCGCGCGGCGACGCCCGTGCCGAATCAGCTCGTGGACTTGTGGGCCCCGGACACGGCCCGCAGTCGCACGGTGGCGGTCATCGACCATCCCAGCTGAGCCGCGACCACCTCAGGCGGGATGCCAGCGCCGAGCAGACGTGATCCGCACATGCGGCGCAACTCGTGCACTCGCGGGCGCCAGCGGCCGAGCTCGCCGCCCGCGTCGAGTACGGCTTGCCCCCAGACCCGCCGATACTGGGCCATCAGCCCCGGCCCGAAG
The DNA here is from genome assembly GCF_030010695.1 of Nocardia sp. CC201C. NCBI lineage: Bacteria > Bacillati > Actinomycetota > Actinomycetes > Mycobacteriales > Nocardiaceae > Nocardia > Nocardia sp. CC201C. Next base: position 22,828 of record NZ_JASCXP010000001.1, on the reverse strand, counting down.
GTGAGGCCGACGCGGAAAAGTTCCTCGTCCTCGCGGGTCAGGTCCAGCGATTCGATGATCATCTCGGGCAGCGTCACCGTCCGAACCTGCCTGGCGCGAACCACTTCCCAATACTGGGCAGCGCAGACCCATGTGCGCTCGATCCGGCAGGTGCCAGCGCCGGGGTCGATATCGGGTGCGGTGAGCGCTGCGGCTTCGCCGAGCCGGACGCCGGTCACGGCAAGGAACTCCGTCAGCGGACGCCACTGCTGCGGGATACCGGCGGTGATGGCCTGATAGTCCGCCGGGGTGAGGACGCGTTCGAGGCGCGGGATCATGCGGCGGTCCCCCTGCGCAGTGCGACCACCTGACCGGCCGGAGCCGGTTCGGTGGGTGGGGCGAGCATCGCGGCCATCGCCGCCGCCGCTGCCGCCCCGGCCTGCCGGTCGAGGTGGCCGTACCGGTCGACCGTCGTCGTGATCGACTCATGCCCGAGGTGGGATTGGATCACCGGCAGCGGCACACAGGCCGCGATCATCCACGAGGCGCAGGTGTGGCGCAGATCGTGGATGCGGGGTGTCTTGCCGTGCAGCGGATCATCGGGGTCGGCGGCGAGCTTGTCGAGTGTGGGCACCCACACCGACTTGTAGAAGGTGCTGATCTGGACCGGGTCGCCGTGGGAGTTGGTGAACAGCCACGCCTTGTACGGGCGCCCGCGCAGCGGCAGCTCGTCGATCAGATCGGGGGCGAGGTTGATCGTGCGCCGTGACTTCTTGGTCTTGGGCGTGCCGAGGACCCGAGCGCCGCCGGTGTACTTCCACGCGCGCCGGATGCGCACGGTGCCGTCCTTGCGGTTGACGTCGCCGACCTGCAGCGCGGTCACCTCGCCCCACCGAACTCCGGAAACGACAAGGAATTTCACCAGCAGCCGCCACTGCTGGGGCAGGGCGGCGAGTAGGGCGGCGACCTCGTCGGATTCGAGGAAGGTCATCTCGGCCTGGTCGATGTCGGGCAGCCTGGTTTCCAGGCACGGATTCTTCTCGATGTGGCCTTTCTTGCAGAGCCATTTCATGAGTCCGCACAGGTAACCGTGTTTGTTCGCAATGGTTTTCGCGGAGTTCTTTTTCTCGCGGGCGAGGTGATTGATCCAGCGGGTCACGGTCTCGTCCGTGATGCGGTCGACGGGCAGATCCGCGTTGAAGAATGGGCCGAGGTCGTTGCGCAGATAGCGCTCGTATCGCTGCCGTGTCCCGTCGCTGATATTGGTGCGGCTGTCGTTGTAGTCGTCGCACGCCTGTTTCAAGCTGGGGACGTCGTCGTTGCTGTCGGCGATGCGCATCATCTCGAGGGCGACTTCGGGGCCGCGCTCGTTGAAGATCTTCTGCCATTTGACGGCGTCGGCGTAGTCGGTGAATTCGACGCTGGGCTGCTTGCCGTTGAGCCGGTACTGCAGCTGATAGGTGGTGTTGCCGCCGCGGCTGGTGCGTGTGCGGATCGATGCCATGTGGCCGGTCCTCTGCTGGTCGGTACAGGGGTGCCGACTTCCCGCAGAGACACGTGCGACAGGCTGCTGTTGCCGCCGCTGTTGCCGAGAGCCCTGGTAGAGAGGGTCGAAACCACTCCCTACCAGGGCTTTCCCTGGCGGAGGATAGGGGATTTGAACCCCGCCTCTGACCAGCGGAAACAGTCGCAAACTGCGCGAACGTGAATCTCCGTGAAGCTCGGTGCTTCTCGCAACCTGCAGGTTACGGGACCGGTGTTGCCGTGGCAACGGGGTCGGGGCCGAGGATTTCGATCGGCTTTCCCGCCGGTGGCGACGCGGCGGCCGTTCGTGATCGGGTGCCGATGATCAGGGGGCGTGCGCCACGGTGGGGCGCATGGCACGGGCGCGGAAGCTGTTCGCGCACACGATGTCTCGGCGGTCGCTGAAAGGGCGCTGACTGGGTCACCGCCGCTTCGAGACCTAGCGGTATGTGCCAAGTGATCGGGAGCGCACCTTGGCAAGATGTACAGTCGCTCAGGTCATTTGGAGGATTTCTAGAGCAAAAGGTCAACCCGCGAGTGTATGCCCGTGTCGGTTGCTGGGGGGTAGATTCGTGCCCCTAAATTTAGCGAATCCGATTCCATTCAAAATCGATTCGAGTAGTTTGTCCCGTGGGTGGTACGGAGCGGAGCCGGGCCCCCGCCTCCAGTCGTTCGTCGGTTTGTTGCACCCAGGGGAAGACGTGTGGGGTCTTGTAACGGCACACCGCTCTATACAGGCGCGGAATCATGACCAGTGAGGTTTCCGGGGGTAGTCCGCCCGGTCATCCTTATGAGCTAGCCAGTTTGTCGGCGTCGTTGGCGGAGTACTTCGAATCGCTGAAAGAGCTGGGCATCGAGATCAATTCAGCATGTGGCGAGGTCGAGATCGAGCTCGCCCGAGGGCGGCTGAAGCTCGGGCATTTGGTGATCGTCGACGGCCGAGTCGAGGTGTACCCGCGGGCTGGGACGACGCTGCATCAGCTCGGCGAGCTGATCGCGCAGGCGCAGGTCGCTGTGTTGTCCGGTCCGGACCCGTCGTCAGGGTGGCGGCCGGTCGACGGGCTCGGATGGAGTGTCGCGGTGTATCAGCCGATCGAAGTCGAACAGCCTTCGCTGACCGATCGGCCGGTCTGTTCTCCGATCCGCAGTGTGCAGATCGTGTGTCAGCCGCGCGGTTCGGAGCGCTCGCGCACCTTCTTGGCGCGGGCGACGCGCAGCATGCTGTCGTCGTCGGGGGACTGCGGCGCGGTGTAGCTGCCTTCGCTGGTGACGAGCGGCCCCGATGCCTCGGTGCCGGGTTTGGTCCTGGCGCGCCGTCGGCGGCGGATCGCTTCGAGTTCTTCGTCTTTCCGGTGGGCGAGGGCATCGCGGCCGCCGATGCCCTCGATGGCGACGCGCTGCGCTGTGCGGGCGAGTTCGTAGGTGGCGTCGACGAGGCTGTCGAGGGCGTTGATCACTTCGGTGACGTCGTCGCTGGGGTCGAAGCCGTCGGCGGCGCGGGCGGCAACCTCGGCGTCGTCGGCGCGGAAGGACAGCTCGACGAGTCCGGTGCTGTCGATGGGTGTGGTGGCTTGGCTGTCGCTGTCGGGCGCGGTGTAGCCGATGTCGGTGAGAGCGGCGTCGAGGACCGTTCGGTATGGGGTGCCGGTGAGGTCGGCGACCGCGTCGAGCAGTCGGCGCTCGGGGAGGGCGCGTAAGCCGCGGTTCTTCCACGAGTTCAGCGTTTGCGGGCTGCTGCCCATGCGCCGGGCGAACTCGGCCTCACGTACTCCGGTGTTGTCGAGGTGTGCCTGTACGAGGTTCCACAGATTGCTCACGGGTCAACCGTCCTGGTGCGGGTGTGGCAGGGCAACGCAGCCGTCAACCGACCCGTCCACCCGGTGATGGGTGCGTCGTGTCGGTAAGTCGTCCACCAATCTATGTCGAAGATTGTGCCCCATCTCCGCAGGCTGCGGAAATGTCCGCAGTCGTCCGCTTGACAATCGTCCACCATCATCGGACGATTCATCCGCAATTACTTGACTTGATTCGTCCACCAGGGGGAAGATCAATGCCGTCATATCCGTCATATCGTCGATGGCCGAAGGGGTGCTGGATGCGGGTTGCTTCGCAGGAGACGCTGCGGGCGCTGATGAAGCAGCGAAACTTCTCGATGGCGCGCCTGGCCCGATACGCAGGGTGTTCGAAGAGCTTCATTCATCAGCTGTGCGATGGCACCAAGAAGACGTGCACGGCGCAGCTGGGGGCGCGGATCGCGGAGGCGCTCGAGGTGCCCGTCGAGATCCTTTTCGTGGTCGAACAATCCGCAGATAGCGGACGAAATGTCTGCGATCGAAGGACGCATGGCACGAAGTCGCCGGACGCCGTCACCGTCTAGCGGCACAGAAGGGACAGCCACAGTGACCAACCTGAGCGAGACCAAGACCTACGACCTAACGCACGTGATCGAGGTGACCGGTGCCCCGTCGCAGGACTGGGTGAAGCGTCGGATCAACGCCGGGCTGATTCCCGCCCGGCGCGCTGGCCGCAAGTGGCGCATGACCGAATCCGATATCGCTGCGCTCGTGGAGTACATGAAGCGGCCCGCACGCACGGGGGCCGCTGCGGCGACCGCTCCCGTGCCGACATTCGAGGGGCCTGTCGGGCTCACTCCTCGCGCGCGCCGCAACCTGCACCGCCAGACCGCCTGAACTTCCCGGCGCGGCACGCCGACGCCGCGCCGGGGATCGCCGCCCTCGGGGAGGGCCACCGGGCGGACTCCCTCAGCGCCCGCTCTCCGGGGGTGGCACCACTACGGAAGGAACCGCAGTTGACCGAGCTGACCGAGGGTCGCATCCGCGAGATCGTCCGCGAGGAGATCGCCGCCGAGATGCGACGCCAGGCCGAGGCCGCCGCCGCCCACGTGAGCGCGGGAATGGCGCGGCTCAATCGGCTCTCCAGGACTCCCGTGCGGGGAGAGGTCACCCCCGACCGGCGCGACGTACAGCGTGCCGGTCGGGGGTCCGCCGACGAGGCGAGCTCATGATCAGCGCCGCCGAGTTGGAGCAGCGCCGAGACCGAATGCCGCTGCGCGAACGCGTCGAAGCGCGCCGCGCGCTGGACCGAGCGGCCGGAATCATCTATCCGCCGCTGACCGATGCAGCCGCCGCCACTCTGGCGGGGCTACTGAGAAAGGAGAAATGACATGATCAAGTTCCTCGCGCAGGTAATCCACCCGTGGCGATTCGACGCGCCGCTGCTGGTCATCCTCGACACCTGGTCGTGGGGGCCGGGCCTGTGAGCGACACTCGCCTGTTCCTGCGCTACGCCGGGTGCCGCGATACGCCGATGACGCAGTTCTTTCCGAGCCTGCCGATCGGAGACGAACGCGATGCCCTCGCCGCGTGGACCCTCGCGCGATGCGCTGACCACTGCCCGGTGCAATCGGCTTGCGCGTCGGATGCTTTGCGCCGCAAGGCCACACACGGGCTGGTCGGGGGCGTGGACCTCGGGCCCGGACCGAACCCGCGACCCGATGCAGTGACCGAACTGCACCGGATCGCAAGCCGCGTAATCAGTTACTGACCCTCACCGGCGGGGGACCGACCTCCCCCGCCGGATCATTCACAGAAACAGTAGGAGTGTAACCATGATCATTCGACCGATCACCGGCAGCCCCGACGCCGCCGCCGTTGCTGCCGACCTGCGCGCCCTGGCCGACCTCGTCGCCAGCGACGGCGACGGATTCCTCGCCGCGATCGTCGGGAGGCTGTTCGCCAGCACGCAGGCATGGCCCGCCCATGCCGCCAGCTACGACTACGACGACCAGGGCCGCGCGGTCATGGCCGAGACCATCCGCCGATTCAAGACCATCGCGGCCGGGCCGATCACCAAGAACTACCGCGACGGCGGCCTGGGCTACCTCGAAGTCGGCGTGCCGCTGCAGGCGTTGCGGATCGAACTCGTCGAACTGCGCGAGCAGGTGTGCGAGCGGGTGGTCACCGGCGTCGAGACCGTGACCGAGGAGATCCCCGACCCTGACTACATCGCCGCCGCGCCGACCATCACCCGGACTCGCGAGGTCGAATCCGTCGAGTGGCGGTGCGCGCCGGTCCTGGCCGCCGAGCAGGACAGCGAGGCGAATGCGTGATGCAGTCCAACGCTATCGAGATCGCGAAGATCCTCACCGCTGCCGAGGGACTGATGCGCGCGGCGATCACCACGGCCGCCACTGACCCCGAGCGCACCGCGCAAACCATCCAATCCGCCATCGGCACCATGCAATCCGTTCGGGGGTTCCTGCTGTGACGCACCATCTCGATCACCGCAGCGAGCAGCCGACCGAGCCGCTGCCGCGCTACGACGACCGCAGCGACCTCGTCGACGAGCTGGTGCTGCTGGCCTGCGGCGCGGTGTTCGGCGCGCTGTTCGGTGTCCTGCTCGGCCTGTGGCTGATGGGCGGGATCTCGTGAGCCGCGACCGCCGCGCGGCTTGGGAGCCGAATTGGGAACGCGCCGAGCAGCGTTCGACCGAAGCCGCCTGTGATTACCGACCCGACCCACGCCGTGGCTCGCTCGACGACCCGGACGGCCCGAGCCCACGGGATCGGTGGTGACCATGACACCCGATCGCGAGATCCTGATCGACTGGCACGAACTCGCCGCCTGCGCAGGCCGATCCGACATCGACAGGTGGCACAGCCAGACCGCGACCTCGTCGGCCGCCGCCGCCGCGAAGCGTGTCTGCGTGAACGACTGCCCGGTGCGTGAAGCCTGCGGGCGCGACGCCGTCCGGGTCGGCGACAGCACGGGGATACGCGCCGGATTCCACACCGGCTCACGGGCGGAGTGGAAAGAGCTGCATCGCTGGCTCGGCCTGCCTGTGCCCGGCCGGTCCCGGCGCGTCGACCAGGACGCGTGCGTGCGTGTGGTGTGTTCGTGTGGCGACGAGTTCGAGGTCACCGCGCAGTCCGTCGCGAGGAAATGCCCGCCCTGCCGCAACGACCTCGTCGATGTCACCGCCACCCGCACGCGGGTGCGCGAGGTGTACGCCGAACGGGGCAGCCTCCGCGCGACGGCCCAGCGGCTCGGGATCACCACGGAAATGGTGAAGTCCATCATGACCAGCCGCACCCATGTGAAGCGGCGTACCGCCGAGAAGGTGCTCGGCACTCGAATCGAGGTCCACGCATGACCTACACCGATTTCTGCACCGAGGTTCTGCCGCGCGAGACCAGCCGCGAGGAGTGGCTGCGCGTGCGCCGCCAGGGGATCGGCGGCTCGGACTGCTCAGGCGTGATGGGCATGTCGCCGAAGTACGCGAGCCCGTACACCGTGTGGGAGGACAAGACCGGCCGCGCCCCTGAGGACGAGGAGTCCGAGGCCGCGCTGTGGGGCAATCTCCTCGAGCCGGTCATCCGGGCCGAGGCGATGCGTCGGCTCGGCCTCGACTTCACCCTGCCGGGCACCCTGCGCTCGCTCGAACGGCCCTGGCAGCAGGCCAATCTCGACGGGCTGGCCTCCGACGGCGGGATCATCGAGTGCAAGAACACCAGCTCGTGGATGGCCGCAGACTGGGACGGACAGGTGCCCGATCACGCCGAGCTGCAGACCATGCACAACATGGCGGTCACCGGCGCACCGCACGCGTGGGTGGCTGGCCTGGTCGGCGGCAACCGGCTGCGGCTGGCACGCGTCGAGCGCGACGAGGAACTGATCGCGCTGATCATCGCCGAAGAACACCAGCTCTGGCATGAGCACGTGCTCACCGATACGCCCCCACCCGCGGACCCCTCGGAGGCCACCCGCGCGGCGCTGCTGCGCCGGTATCCGATCGAGGATCGCCCGATCGCGCTCGACGACCCCGAGACAGCGGTGCAGGCGGTGGAGCTGGCCGCCGCGTGGGCGCGCGGTCGCGAGATCGAAACCGCCGGCCAGTCCATGAAGCGTCAGGCCGAGAACGGGATGCGGCTGCTGATGGGCGGAGCCACCCGCGCCACCGTGGCGGGGAAGGTCGTCGCCCGAATCAGTGGCGGCACATGGGCATCGAAGAAGTTCGAGGACGCCGAGCCTGCCCTCGCCGCCGAGTACCGCACCAAGGTCGACGTGATCGACTCCAAGGCGCTGCGCGCCTCCCGGCCCGAGGTGTGGCGGCGCTATCAAGCGCAGGTGTTCAAGGCATTCCCGCTGACCATCGACCAGGAAGGCTGATCCTGTTGGGCAAGAACCTCACCCAGCGCGCACAGCAGAAGATCGCGCAGCGCGGCAGCGCGGCGCCGGACAGCGGCGAGGGCAAGGCGAAGCCGCCGAAGCTGGCGCATGTCATCACCCAGATGCAGGGCGAGATCGCGCGGGCACTGCCTCGGCACATGGACGCCGACCGCATGGCCCGCGTCGCGCTCACCGCGGTGCGCAAGTCTCCCAAGCTGGCGCAGTGCACACCGCAGTCGTTCGCCGGTGCGCTGCTGACCGCGTCGGCGCTGGGCATGGAGCCGGGCGTGAACGACGAGTGCTACCTCGTCCCCTATCGCCACTGGGACAACGACACTCGGCAAGCCTGGATGGAATGCCAGCTGATCGTCGGATATCAGGGCTACGCGAAGATGTTCTATCAGCATCCCCTCGCCGCCCACCTCGACGCGCACGTGGTCTACGAGCGCGACGCGTTCGAGTACCGGTACGGCACCAACGCCTACCTGCACCACACGCCCGCGCGCGGCGAGCGCGGCGAGATCACCGACTACTACGCCATCGCCCATCTGACCAGCGGCGCAGCCCCGTTCGTGGTGCTGTCGCCGGAAGCGGTCAGGGAGTTGCGCAACGGCAGGGAAGGGCCCAGCGGCGATATCCCCGATCCGCAGCGGTGGATGGAGCGCAAGACCTGCATTCGGCAGCTGACCAAGCTGCTGCCGAAGTCGACGAGCCTGGCCGCTGTCCTGGCCGCCGACGAGCGCGGCGGCACCGAGCTCTACCGCGAGCGCCTGGCCGAGCGCGGCGACGAGGACCTGATCGACCTGTCGCCGACCACCGTCACCACCGATGCCCCACCCGGCGACGGTCCGGCCCGCCGCGAGGAGATCACAGCGCTGATCGCGGCCATGCGCGCCGACGCCCTCACCGACGAGAGCACCCGACTCGAGTGGGCACGCAGCAACATCGGCGACCCCGACCTCGCCACGCTCGAACACCTCACCAGCGCGCAGGCCGCCGCCCTGACCCAGATCCTCACCACCGCTTCGAAAGGTCCCCAGCAGTGACCGAAACCGTCAAGATCGATACCACCGTCTATACGACGACCACCCACCGCACCCGTGTCGAATTCCCGGCCGCCGAACTGAGTGACCTGCTGCTCGATGATCTGCGCGCCGCCGTCGCCGGTGCCGCGCACATGGCGGGGGACGCGGCCGTCTCCTTCATGATCGACGGTTCATGGCGCACCCCGACCCAGATGGTCATCGAACGCATCCGGACCAGCGACGACGCCAGCGCGCACCACTGCAGCGAGCACTGCGATCCCGGCAACTGCGCGACCGAGCGCGCCGCCTGGTACGGGCCCTGGCTCGATGACGAGCAGGGCCATAGCGCACAGTCCTGAATCCCACCACCGTCCCACCGCGAGGACGGCCCACGCCCCACATATCCGCAGCTCTACATCGAAGTAGGAAAGGGCATCACATGGCCAAGGTCATCACCCACAACGGCGTCAAAGGTGGCACCGCCGAAGGGTTCACGCGCTACCGGTTCTCCGGCAGCCCGACCGATCAGTTCGAGCACCGCGGCGAGGTGGGCGAGCTACGCCGCATGACCGTCACCGTCGAATGCGTCGCCGAGGGATACGACCAGATCAACGACGGCGTCCGGCACCAGACCAAATGGCGGGTCCTCGAGGCCAGCCTCGGCGACCCGGTCGAGCGGCCCGCCGACCCCGAGCTGCCCTTCGACGATGAGGACCAGGCCGAGGGCGACGCCTACGGCGACTACTCCGAGCCCGACGCGTCGCCGGGCGGCACCGTGGCGTTCTCCGATCGCGGCGACACCGCCGACTGACCCATGAACCATGGAGACAGTCACTCTGTCGCCGTCGATTGGTCTGCTGTCGCGGCGCGCCCGGAACCTGGGTGCGCCGTGGCGCAGCGAGCGGCGAGCGCCGTGGCGCTGTACGCCGAGATCGGCCGCCCGCTACCGCAGTTCGGCCCCGAATCCGGTGGCGAGGGTGCGCATGCGTGAGGCCGCGCGCGGGGTGCTGGCGTTCCTGCTGGTGTTCGTCGGCTACGCCGGGGTGATGTACGCGCTGGCGGCGCTCGGCCCGTGGCTGTGGGGCAGCTGATGCCGATACGGCCGGAGAACCGCGGCCGGTACCCGAAGCACTGGCCCGAGATCAGCCGATGGGTGCGGTTCACCCGCGCCCGTGGCCGCTGCGAATGCCGCGGCGAATGTGGACGCCCCCCAGTGCATCTCGCGGCCGATCGCCGGTGCCCGAACGAACACAACCAGCGGGCGCACGACACCAGCAAGCCGGTCGTGCTGACGACCGCGCATCTGGATCACACCCCGGAGAACTGCGCGCCGGAGAACCTGCGCGCGATGTGCCAGGGCTGCCATCTGCACTACGACCGCGAACACCATGCCCGCACCCGCGCGGCGACGCGTCGCGCGGCGCTCGAAGAGCAGATGCATCCGTTGTTCGACCTCGACGCGAATGACTGACGAGGTGGCGAAAGTGGTTGGGGTGGAGGAGGTTTGGGGCTTGACGGAAGGTGGCGACGATGCCCGATCCGCAGATGCAGCCGATGGACCGGTTCGATTGGGAACGGGTGATCAAGCGGCTGCGCATCGCGCAGCAGTTCAAGTACATCGCCTTGATGCTCGCGACGTACGCCGCCCCCGACGGCACGCAGGTTTTCCCCGGTGTCGACGAACTGGTCGATGTGACGTGCACGAGCAAAGCCACGGTCAAACGCGGGCTGACCGAGCTGCGACGGCTCGGACTGATCGAGCTGGTCAGCCGCGCCGACCGATACGCCGGACTCGCCGACGAGTACCGGCTGACGGTCCCGGCGGACATCGCCGAGATGCCGATGCTGCCACCGGAACAGCTCGGCAGGAACAGAGCTCGCCGATGAGCCGTGACCGCCGCCGATATCACAGCTCACCCATGAGCCTTGCCTGTGGACAACGTTATTCACAGCTGGGGACAACCGGCCACCGGCACCCGCAAGTTAGGGCGACCTCAGGGCTCAAATGGCGAGGGGTCAGGGCTCATTCGAGAGGGGGTCAGGGCTCAACGGTGAGCCCCCACCATCTTTTACCAACCACCCACCAACCCGGTACCAGCGTCCCCACCTCCCAACGCAACTCACGACAGGCACACCGCCTGTGGACAAACCCACCCGAATCATCCGAGAGGACACCATGACCCAGCCGACCCACGACTCGACCTATCTCTACGGTGCCGAGCCGGTGCTGTGCCCGGAATGCGGACACGGGATCGACCCGCACGGCGTCGACCCCGGCGACCACTGCGCCGTCAGCGACGGCCGCGGCAACTACTGCCGATGCATGATGTCGCCCAACGGCATCGCCCACGCCCTGCTCAACCAGCCCGCCACCGTTATCACCGCCAGCGCCGCCCAGCAGCTCGACGCGCTCGAGGTCGTCGAGGCCGCCGCACGCGAGCACCAGCAGGCGCACAGCAGCGCGGCACTGCGAACGCTGCGCCGACGGATCGTCGAGCAGGCCGAACTCGATCTCGCCCTCGGGGCCGCACTGCACCGCGAGCTCATGCAGCACATCCGCAGCCAAGTGCCCTACTACGAGCACTTCACCGACGCGCCCACCGATCCCGCCGTCGCCGCGGAATTCGCCGCCATGCTCCGCACGGCCGTCAGCGCGACCGGCGCCACGATCGCCCTGCCGCAGAAGACCACGCCCCCCAGCGCCGAAGGCGACGCCGATGCCTGACCCGACCGCAGCGCAGCTGCGCGCCCAGCTGCTCAGCCGCCACGCCTCGCCCGACCATCTCACCGAGGAGGACGCACGGCGCGTAGGCGACGCGCTCGCGGCCTACCTCGGCGACGTGCTCGACCTGGTCGACCTCGCCGACCGGCTCGGCGTCGAGACCGGCGACGCTGGCGAACGCGAGATCCAGCGCGCACTCGGCGTCATCGCCGTCGCCGCAACCGAGCACACCGCAACGCTCGCCCCCGACCCCGTGGTGCTCTCGGGCCCACAGCCAGGCATCTGCCTGGCACCGAACCCGCCCGCGGCCCCGGCGATCCCGGTCGGCTACGTCGTCGGCTACCGCACCGCGCGCGGCGACTGGTGGATCAGCAACGACGGCCCGCCCTGGACCGACCGAGACGAAGCGGTCACCGACCTCGCCGACGCCAGCGCCGCCATGCCCGGCGTGGACTGGCGCGTGCTCACCGTCTACGACGAAACCGGCGCACCCTACCGGGCACCCGAACCGCCACCATCCACGGTCTACCTGCCCGGCGACACCCCACCCGAACGCGCCGCCCTCGAACACCTCGCACGAGAACTGTTGACCGGCAGGCAATTCCACTCAACCGCCGTGTTCGCGCTGTGCTTCATCGACGCCATCCTCACCCACACGCCGCAGCCCTCGGCCAGCCCCGACCACAAGGACACCGATGCCTGACACCCGCCGCGACCAGCTCGCCGCCGTCATCAACCCCATCACCACCTCCCACCGCGCGCCCGCCTGGCTCGCCGTCCGCTACCTCGAGGCCATCGTCGCCGCGAACTGGCAACCACCCGCCCGCGAGATCCCCGACGCCGCCGCCCTGGTCCACGAAGCCGACGGCACGGTGATCCGGCTGCGCGGCGGCGAGATCGGCGCGATCAACACCGCCTCCGGCCGCTGGCCCGGCCGCGTGCACCAACTCGAACCCGGCTACTGGATCTCACCCGCCCAGTTCCACCCCGAGGACTTCCCCGCCCGCGTGCTGTGGGAGGCCAGCGCATGAGCCGCGGCCAGCTCGCCCGCACCCCCGCCAACTTCCCCCGCATGAAGTACCGGGCCCGCAAACGCCACCGCCGCGCCCAGCTGCCGACCCCGCAGCTATTCGCGCAGCTCAACGCCACACTCCGGCAGATCGGCGTCGCCGTCGGCCGCATGATCGAACATGCCATGCCCGGTCTCAACGGCCTCGCACAGCAGATCGCGCAGATCCAGCAGTGGACGCCCCGCTGCGACATCTGCCAGGGCACCGGCGACAGCAACGGCGCGGACTGGTGCACCGAATGCGAAGGCACCGGCTACCTCCTGCCCGACCACCCCGAACCCGACACCGACGACGAAGACGACGACGGCCACGCCTACACCGGCGTCGACCCCGACGCTGCCCGCGATATCGCCCGCGCCATCGACGACGGAGTGCTGTGATGCCCGATCTCGACTGGGAGCTCACCCGCCAACGAGCCGAAACCGTCCCCTGCTCTCACTGCCACGCCGCCATCGGGCACACCTGCCGCAACCGCCTCGCCAACCACCGCCACCTCATCCACGCCCCCGCCCACGACGCCCGCATCAAAGCCGCCAACACCGCCGACACACAGGGAGCCAACCAATGACCACCGTCGTCGGCATCGACCACGCCCTCGGCCGCACTGGCATCGCGATCATCCGCGACGACCACGACCCCGACCTGCGCGCCGTCACCAGCACCGGCAAATCCACCGACACCCACAGCGCCCGCGCCCGCCGCATGATCTCCATGCGCAACCAGATCATGCGCGAGATTCCCCGCGACGCCGACCTCATCGTCATCGAAGGACTGTCGTTCGGACACAACCAGCCAGGCCAGGACCGGATACACCACCTGTGGTGGTTGATCGTCACCGCCTGCGACCGCATCGGCCTGCCGCTGGCATCCATCCCACCAACGACCATGAAGAAGTGGGCCACCGACAACGGGCAAGCCAAGAAACCCGATGTGCTGGCAGCCATCTCCGGCATGTGGCCCGGCGTCCGACTACCGAACAACGACCTCGCCGACGCACTAGGCTGCGCGACCGCCGGCGCCCAACACCTCGGCATGCCCGTGCGCTACCTGGTCCAGGAACGGCACACGCTCGCGCTGTCGAAACTCGTGTGGCCGTAGCGGCTGCGATACTCGGAAACAGACACACCGTCACCACGGTCGGTGCGATGGAGAGGAAGGGGCGAGGCCATGGCGAAGGCAGGCACCCAAGGACGCCGACGCCTGGCCTCGGCCGCCGTACGCCGCGAATACGCCCTCGAGATGTACGTCGAGGGCAAGACGTTCCAGCAGATCGCCGACGCCCTGGACTACTGCGACCGCGGCAGCGCCCACCGCGCCGTGCAGACCGCGCTCGAAGAATCCGCCGCCCGCACCACAGCACTCGCCGACCAAGCCCGCCCGCTCGTCCTCGAACGTCTCGAACGCCTCTGGGGCCCCTGGTTCACACGCGCGCGCTCGGGCGACCCAAAGGCCGCCGACATCTGCCTGCGCATGATCGATCGGTTCTGCAAGATCCACGGCCTCGACCGCATCCAAGTCGAGGCCACCATCACCAGCCGCACCGAGCTCGACGCCGAGATCGAGGAGTTGGTGAACAAGCTGCGCACCGGCGCCCCCAACGAACCCACACAGGAACCCATGACCGCCAACACTGAACACGTCGAATGATGAGACCTCTGACCGCCGCCGATACAGCGACCTACTTCATCGAGGCACCCGACACTGAAAGCGAGGAGACACCGTGACGTACGAGAACGTGACCGACGAGCCCGTGGAGGTACCGGTCGTGAACCTGGCCGACTTCGACCAAGCCGTCCGCCTACTCGGCCTGACCCCCACACCCGAACGCCCGTTGATGTCGGTGCACATCGAGGACGGCCGGGTCTACGCCACCTACGGCCAGTACGTCCGCATCAACGGCAACCCGGCGGAGCAACCTGAGCCCGCACCGAACTCGACGCCGAGATCGAAGAGCTGGTGAACAAGCTGCGCACCGCCGCCATTGCCGAACACACGCCGGAAACGACGCCGCAATCTGAGCAGACAGCGCGATCCGCTCGCTAGCTGAGGCTGACGGCGCGAAGGTAGAGGACGAATCTGCAGGAGTTGCTGAAATCTGTAAATAGATCCGATCCAAGTCAAGGGACGGTACCGTCTGTGGTACCTCATGTTAGGTCCGGACCTAACATTTGTGATGTCTGTGGTAGGTCCGGACGCAACATTTGGTGCACCATGTGCCAAACGTGAGGCCGGGCCAGAATCGCGGGAACGACTCTGGCCCGCTGTCAGGGCATCAGCAGATCCGTCCTAACGAGGCGGTACGAACTGCAGTACAACCACTGCCGCCGGGATGACACCCAGCGCCAGCGCCCAACGACACCGCACGGAGACCTCGGCGGTCACCCGAATGACCGCCGAGGATCTCCCACTCTTGTTGCGGTTCTTCCCCATTGCTCTCCTTCGTCAGTAGGTAACGGTGTACCTAGCGTGGGACATCCCCACCTGCCGACCAAGGTGCAGCGCGCTCAGCGTAGCCACCGAACCCGTTGCGATATGGGGAAATACTGGGATTTCCCGACGAAAATCGCATCGGCCCAGGACCATTGCCACTTTGCATGCGGAGCCGTTCCCAAAGTGAACGCAGGTATTTCCGAAACGGAAAACAGGACCTACCCGAAACGGAAAAAGCGTGTCATCCAACTCGGAAAAAGGTGCCCTAGCCGCCGCTGAGATCCCCGCGATCCGGACTAACGGGATGCCTTCGGCGGTGCCAGGACTCGCAGCCGCGGCGCGTACTCCCATCGGTAGAACCAGCTCGGCGTACCGTCGGGCTCCGGTTCGCCCTTCCACGCCACCACCACCCAGTCGCCGGAGTCGTCGGGTGGGTCGCGTTCCTCGCGCGTGCGAGGGTTGGGCATGTCGTCCGCGCCGAGGAATTCGCCATCGGTCACCACCGGGTAGTGCCCCGGTGGTGCGACGTAGCCGATGCGGTCCCCGCCGGTGCTGTCGGCGAGGTCCGGCCGGTCGACCTTCGTGCGCGGCGGCAACCCCACGGTCCCAGCCTGCCACACTCTGGCCCGGTGGCCCCGTCACTGCGTCGCGCGAGAATGGGCAGGTGACGTCCGTTCTCGACGGCGACGGCTGGCGTGGCCTGCCCGATCGCGACAAGCAGCACCTACGCGACCGGCTGCGCGAGGCGTGCGCCCGCGCGGGAGTGGCCCTCGATACCAGCGACACCCCCGGCAGGCTCGCCGAAAAGCACGTGCCCGGCACCGCGCGGCGCGACTACCTCGACCGGATCGATCGCGATCTGGTGTGGGTGCGCGACACCCCCAACGCGAAGCTGATGATCTTCACCCCTTCCCAGGTCGGCAAGAGCACGCGCGTGTCCCGGTGGTTTCCGTTCTGGTGGCTCACCCAGAAACCGCGTGACCGCATCATCCTCGCCAGTTACGCGTCCTCGCTGGCGATGGGCCATGCCGCGGCCTGCCGCGACTTCATCGCCGACTACGGGCGCGAGTACGGGCTACGCCTGCGCGACGACGAGGCCACGAAATCCGACTGGACCCTCACCACCGGCGGCGGCTACCGGGCGCGCGGCGTGCGCTCGGGCCTGGTCGGTCAGCCCATGGATCTCGGCATCATCGATGACCCGTTCGCCGACCGCGCCGCCGCGGACTCGCCCACGATCCGCGAAGCGGTGTGGAACTGGTACTCGTCCGCGTTCGCCACCCGCCGCGCCCCCGAATGCCGCGAGGTGCTGGTCATGCACCGCTGGCACACCGACGATCTCGCCGGGCGGCTGCTGGCGCGCGAGGGCCGCGAAGAAGAAGGCGGCCAATGGCGGGTGCTGCATCTGCCCGCTATCGCCCTGGCCCCCGACCGCGAGCGCGGCATCTACCCCGACCCGCTCGGCCGCGAACCCGGTGCGCCGCTGCAGCATCCGAAGATCGCCGCCGACGACACCACCGCGCAGCTGCGGCACTGGGACAACCTGCGCATGTCGCTGACCGCCCGCGACTGGCAGTCGCTCGCGCTCGGGTTGCCGATCTCGGCCGAAGGCGCCCTGCTCGACGACACCCTGATCCGTGCGCGCACCGGCACCCCCGGCCCGGCGGTCCGGATCGGTGTCGGCGTGGACCCCTCCGGCGGCGGCCGAGACACCGCGGGAATCGTCGCCGGTCTGGTCGACGAGTCCGGCCGATTCTGGTGGACCCATTCGCGCACCGGCCGCATGTCCTCGGATCGGTGGCCGCGCGAGGTGTGCCTGCTCGCCAACGAGGTCGGCGCCGACCGGATCGTGTTCGAATCCAACTATGGCGGGGACATGTCGTCGACGCTGATCCGCCAGGCGTGGTCCGCGCTGCAAACCGAGGGTGCCATCCCGGTCACCGCTCTCTGTCCGTACATCCGCAGTGTGCACACCCGGCGCAAGAAGATCCTGCGCGCCGAGCCGATCGCCCAAGCGGTCACGATCGGCCGGATCGGATTCGCGACCGACCCCTCACTGCGCGACCTGACCACCGAGTGGACCCAATGGGAACCGGGCTCGACCTGGTCGCCCGGCGCACTGGATGCCGCGGTGCATTTGGCGGCTGACCTGCTGCCGCAGATCGGGGCAGGCGCGACAACCCACAGCGTCGCCGCCAAGCGCCGCGACAGCGTCGCCGCGTCCGGGGGAGTCGCCGCCCGCCGCCGATGACCGCCAAGGCTAGAGCTGGTCGGTCACGTCGTGCCCGTCGAGCAGGACCGCAGTCGTTCCGCCCTGCTGTGCGAGCCATTCGAACAGCTGTTGTCCGGATTCCATCAGCGCGTGAAACGATGGCGCGAACTCTTCGACAACGGCCACCGGTACCGTTGCGCGCAACACGAATTCGCGGGTGACCGGCTCGGTCATTGACGCCCCTCCCTTACAGCTTGTCTGTGATCTCGTCCTCGCCGTCGAGTAGACAGCGAACCGAACTGCCTTGCACGCTCAGCGCGGCGGGTGCGGTGTCCAGATCCACCTACCGGCCAGAAATTCGGCCGCAGTTGGGACCGCCGGGCCGCATCGCCTCGCGCTCGTAGAGCACCTGCCAGAACAGCTCACGCTGCGCCGGGAACAGGTCAAAGCACTTCCCGAGATCGACACCGTCCTCACCGGGCGGCATGGGCAAGTCGCGCCGACCGCTGCGCACCGCGAAAACCGTTGCGACGCCGCCCACGATCGCCCAACGCGCTGTGCCGCTCGCTTCTGTGGTGGCGTACATCGTCGGCGTGATCGGTGTGCTCACGCGGGCCACCCCGCCGGTACGAGCTTGCCGTCGCCGACGAGCTTCTTGTACGCGATCGTCTTCGTAAGGCACTGGCCTACTTGGCATTCGCGGTGTGCCTGCATGGCCTCGTGCGGGTGCTCGGCCGCCCACCGCAAGCTCGCGTGGTTGATGATCGCGGCGATGGTCGAGGCGTCGATATTCGGGGGAAGATGAATCGCCACGGCTACCCCCGCATCGGAACGAGCGCGCGGGCGGCCTCGGCGTCGAGACGGGCTCGGATTTCGGCGACGGTGGGGCCGCGGTGGTGCCGCGCGGGTACGGCGCGATCGGCCGCGGCTGCGACGCCGACCAAGAGGAGTAGCGCAATCACCATGATTGCGAGGATGATTTCCATAGTCGGGTGCCTCCAGCTCCCTGGAACGGATGGAGTGCACCCGGCGCCAGGGGATAAGGGGCCGACCTGGCGGCGGGTGCTGTCTTCACCTTCACCGACCAGGCACTTTCATCCCACCCACAAACCTGCTACGGAAGTCCTACGCTTATCCGACGAGTCGTTGCGAGCGCAGACCGGGGGCACGAATGATCGTCAGCAAGTGGACGGCGACCGAGGTCAAGACACTGCGGAAGGTCGCCCTACGGATGACACAGGCCCAGTTCGCCGACGATCTCGGCTGGGACGTGAAGACGATCCAGAAATGGGAACAGCGAGCGACCGTCGACCGGCCGGTCGTCGGCGAGTCCGCCGAGTCGCTCGACACAGCGCTTGCACGCCTGGACCCCGTTCAGCTCGAGCGGTTCCGCCTGGCTCTCGCCGCTGCGCCACGAGTGGCGGACGGGCATCCTGGTCGTGATGGCATCGAACCTGTGGGTGCAGTATCGGAATCGCCGAGCGCGGGTGAGCTCGGCATGTACGCATGGGAAGTCGACGACGACGTGAGACGGCGGGAATTCGGGAAGCTGGCAGCCCTCGGCGCTGTGACCATGCTGGCGGGTGAACACGACCGCCTCGGTGCGTCCGACGTGCGGCGTCTACTCCATGGAGTAGACACCCTCGAACATGAGGACCAACTATCCGGCGGGGCGGCCCTCGTCGACTTCGCCGTCGAACAGCTGGCACGCGCGAAGCACAAGCTCGACACGTGCGCCTATGACACCGCGACCGGCGACGCATTCACCAGCGCCACAGGGCAGCTGGCCGTGCTGGCGGGCTGGCTCGCCTACGACGCCGACCGGCATCCACTCGCCCGACGCTGCTATGCCGACGCGCTGGCGCTCGGTACCGAAGCCGACGACGCCGATCTGATCGCACATACCTGCCTCTACGCAGCCAATCAGTCGATAGCGCTCAGCCGCGCCGGGGCCGGAAGCCCCTACCACGCACTCAAACTGGTCCACCGCGCCCGCGATCTCATGCGCGGGCGGCCACCCGGGCGAATCCACGCGCTCATCGCGATCCGCGAGGCGCAGGCGTACGGCGTCGTCGGCGACCACACCGCCTTCGGCCGCACACTGGCAACAGCGTGGCGCGAAATGGATGCCGCCGCGCAGTACGAACCGATCGACGAGTGCCCGCAGTGGCTCCGTTTCGTCAGCCATTCCGAGATCGCCGGGCATGAGGCACGCGGCTACGGCGACCTCGGCGAGACATCACGATCTGTCGAGCTCTACAGCGCTGCCGCCGCCGAACAGACGAGCCCCCGCAACGCGATGAACCTGCACGCCTGGTCGGCCGCCAGTCGGGCACAAGTCGGCGACGTCACCGGCGCTGTAGCCGAGGGACTGCCCGTACTCGCGTCCCTCGGCGAAGTGTCGTCCACGCGAACCCTGCGCGTGCTGGAACCCGTGCGCCGCACCGTCGAGCCTCTCGCGGTCGGCAGCGAATTCTGCGGTCGGTTCGACGCTCTCGCGCAGAAAGCCATCGCGCGATGACCACCACCATCGAAGGCCTCATGTTCCGGCACTGCTCGGCCGCGCAAGCACGCGAACTGCGCGACGTTGTCGAGGATATCTATCGACGGTCGTATGTCGATGCCATCGCTTCCGGTGACCCGTTCGACTCGCCCGCCGAGTTCATGCACCGGTTCGACGCCTACACCGATCCGGCCCGCGGCAGCGGTTTCGAACTGGTGATGGCCACTGTTCACGGCAACCCGGCCGGTCAGACTTGGGGCTGGCCACTGCCGACGAACGCGCGATGGTGGGAAGGGCTCACGCTCGACGAGGGCGATATCGACGCGTTCACCGTCGAGGACGGTGCCCGGACATTCGCGCTCAGCGAGATCATGGTGTGCCAGGAGTACACCGGCCACGGACTCGCGCGCAGGCTGCACGACGAACTGCTCGGCGGCCGTTCAGAGCAGCGCGCCACCCTGCTCGTCGAGCCGGACAACACACGGGCCTACGCCGCATACCGGAAATGGGGCTGGAGCAAGGTCGGATCGCTGCGCCCACATTGGCCCGACGCTCCACAGTTCGACGTGCTGCTCTACCCGCTCACACCGAGCGAGTCAGTACCGATCGTCGTCGACCCGTAACGGCTCGCAGTCGTACTCGTCGTCGGCCGCCTCGCGGTACAGGACACGCAGCCGCGCGATTAGCGAGTCGAGCGACTCGCCCGGCATATGCCCGATGCCGTCCAGCACGGCGACGACCGAGGCGACGATCTCGGCCGCCGGTGGGTGGCGCAACGTCGCACGCACCGCGGTGACGACATCCCGCTCACCCGCAGCCCGCGCCGCGACGACGACCCGCAGCAACTCGCGCTGCGCGGGTGTGGGGAATTTGTCGATATCGCTCATTCGGTGCCCCTGATCCTGGCGTGCCGTGAGTCGAACGCGGTGTGATCGCACCCGGCCGCGGGCGGCGGCGAGTAGATCACCACGCCGCATTCCCGGCAAT
Source organism: Nocardia sp. CC201C (assembly GCF_030010695.1). Taxonomy (NCBI): domain Bacteria; kingdom Bacillati; phylum Actinomycetota; class Actinomycetes; order Mycobacteriales; family Nocardiaceae; genus Nocardia; species Nocardia sp. CC201C. The sequence continues at coordinate 2,188 of NZ_JASCXP010000001.1, read as the reverse complement.
CGTACGTCCGGTGCCCGCCGCCGACAGCGGTGCAAGCCTGCCACCCGACCAGCGTCCGACCAGCAGTGAGCCGATGACCGGCCGGACAGCATTCGGGCGCGCCCTCGGCGTATCGACCATCGCGAATCTGCCGGAGCGGGCGGCGGCGATTCGAATACATGTGCGGATACTATTCGGTTTGTGTCGGACGGAGCAGCGGACAGAATGTGCGGACTCTGCGGCGAGCGGCCGGTCGGTCCCGGCGGCCAGATGTGCCCGGAGTGTCGGTCTCGAGTCGAGAAGCAGAACCGAGAGAACCCCTATCCGCTGGTTCCCAAGTCGGACTAGCCGCGCGCCCATCCGCGCGACTGCGCCACCCGCCAGCGGCCCGGCCGCGCAGCGACCCACGCGCGCCATGCGCGCACCTCGGCGGCGTAGGCCGCCACCTCGGCGGCGGACTCGGCGAGTTCTGCAGCGGCGAATTGGGCTGGGCCTCTACGTGTCGTGCGGCTCCGGATGTGGCTCATGCACATCTTTGACGCGCCACGCCGAGCTGCGGTTCCCGCCGCATCACCGATGCCAAAGCAACACTTCGGCAAACCTTCTCAAGATCGGCGCTCACTCCTCTCTCCGTGGGAATAGCGTCGCAGAATGACAGATATCGACTGGGCGAGCCAGGCTGAGGAGTGGGGCGATCGCGCTGATCGGCGGCTTCGGGACCTCCTCGACCATCCAGGCCCCACTAACGAGATGAATTGGGTGGTCGTACGCGCCGTACAGGCACAGGCGCAGTTCTGCGCAACGATGGCGGTTCGGGATCGCCTCTATCAGCTTTCGCTGCCGCCGGACGAGCGCTACACCTAGCTCGCAACCGAGCTATCGCGTTCAGGCGCGGGGGTCGCCCGGCAGCATCGGCACGAGTTGATCCAGCGGCGGGATCGCCGCACATCCGGCGCAGGTATCGACCTGGACCGTGACGGTCATCGTGCCGCCGTGAATGCCGCCGGACGGGCCGCGTGGCGTCCACGGCCCGAGCACGACATCGCCGGAGAGTCCGGCACATTCGACCGCGCGGCGCATCGCGGCGGCGTCGTCGAGGACATCGCGCGCGAGGCTGTCGAGCACCGCGATATCGGGCATCGCGTTGTCGTCGGTGTTCCAGTAGCAGCGGTCGACGCCGAGCTCGATCACCGCGGCCAGCTGCGCCACCCGGCCCGCTGGTACCGGCTGCGACAGCGGGGCGGGGAATCGCTCGGTCGGACCGACCGACACCACCCGCGTCCACGCCATCCCCTCGCCTTCGTCGCAGGCGCACCACCCGTAGGCGGGGGTGAGCGTGCCCGGATGCACGACCGAGATACACGGCGCCCCGGCACGCGTGGTGGACAGCGCGGTCGTCAGCGCGCCGATCAGCGTGTGCGCGACCTGGTAGACCCCGGTGTCCATGTCAGCGGACCCGGATCGGGTCGAGCATGTCCACGGAATACGCGCGCGAGGGTGCGCGCCGCTGACCGGGATTCACTGCGGCGAGCCAGCGATCCACCGACTCGACGCCGGTGAGTCCGGATTCGAACAGCGCGGCCGGATCGATCAGCTGGATATCGACGCCCTGGCGCGAGATCTGCTGTGCCCGCGCGGGTATCGCGCACTTGCCCGACCCGCCGCGCGCTTTCAGGAACTCCACCGCCAGATCCACGAGCACGGCCAGGCCGTCGGCGGGGATGGGCAGCCCGCGCGTGTAGGTCACGACGAACGCGGCCGGATCGTCGCCCACCGGCCACAGCTCGCCGTCGGTGCGCACCAGCCACCGCCGGTTGTGCACCTCATAGGCGTCATCGACGAGCACCACGCCGTCGACGACAACCGAGGTGATCGACTGGACCGGGCCCGGCAGGTGCGCGCGTTTGCGTGAGGACGCGCACCGGCACGCCTGCACACATCCGCATCCCGCCCGCCCGAGCAGCCGCGACGACCCGTAGGGGCCGTCGTAGGTCGGGTGCTGTCCCGGCTCCACGCGCGGGGAGACCGTCTCCTCGCACACTCCGTACACCCGGCCCGAGAGCGCCCACAGCGTGGCCGCGGCCAATGCCTCGGCCGCGGCCTTGTCCGCCGTGGTGGCCGAGTCGTAGGCGCTCGGCCACGCCACCACCCATCCGCACGCTGGCATCAGGGAATGACCAGCGCCGTCGCCCCGCACCCCCTCGCGGGC